>CASFAP010000001.1 GCA_949292695.1 uncultured Eubacteriales bacterium
TCAATCAGCTTTGCATAATTCCGCCCGCCTGTTGAGAGCAGTTCTCGTTCCATTTTTAAGCCTTTACCTTCTGGGGTGACCTTGCATTCTCCCCTAGGCGTAAAATCAAGCAAGGAGGTCTGGCCCGCCAATTTGCGAGCCGGACCTCCCTGCGATTGAACCAAAATCGATAGGCGACCTGTTTGTTCCAAAAAAGTAGCGGATAGATTCTGTGCATGCAAGCAAAGAGCCATAAAAGTTCCTCCACTTATTTTCTATATTTTATAATAGTCAACTGCGCCCTGGAACATGCGGTTATCCTTGACACCATCCACATTTTTATAAACATTGTCGCTAAACCGTTCGGAATGCCCCATTTTTCCAAAGACGCGCCCGTCGGGTGAGGTAATTCCCTCAATGGCGTCGATCGATGTGTTGGGATTGAACGCGATATCCATCGAAACATTGCCACTTAAATCGACATATTGCGTAGCGATTTGGCCATTCTGCGCCATCTTTGTAAGCATTTCTTCGTTGGCGATAAAACGACCTTCTCCGTGGGATATAGCGACGGTATGAATGTCCCCTACTTTGCTATATTGGAGCCAAGGCGAAAGGTTGGAGGAGACGCGGGTCCGCACAATCTTCGACTGGTGGCGAGCGATGGTATTGAAGGTGAGCGTCGGGCAGGACGCATCGGTTTCCACTATCTCGCCGAACGGAACAAGACCGAGTTTTATCAGCGCCTGAAAACCGTTGCAGATGCCGCACATCAGGCCGTCGCGTTGCTTGAGCAAGGTGTGGACCGCTTCTTTGATGCTGGGGTTTCGGAAAAATGCCGTAATAAACTTGCCGGAGCCGTCGGGTTCGTCTCCGCCGGAAAAACCGCCTGGGATGGCAATGATCTGCACTGTTTCAATCAAGCGAGCCATCTCTTCAACCGATGCAGTGATATCGGCAGAAGTAAGATTCTTGACTACGAAAATTTCAGGCGTCGCACCGGCGCGCGCAAAGGCGCGGGCGGTATCATATTCGCAGTTTGTCCCAGGAAAGACTGGGATGAGCACCCTTGGGGATGCGACACTTGTTTTTGGCGAAATGCGGCCCGAAGCTTCAAAAGCATAGGTCCGCGC
This sequence comes from uncultured Eubacteriales bacterium, assembly GCA_949292695.1. Classification (GTDB taxonomy): domain Bacteria; phylum Bacillota; class Clostridia; order Oscillospirales; family Acutalibacteraceae; genus CANQSG01. The sequence continues at coordinate 1,113 of CASFAP010000001.1, forward strand.
AGGTTTTGGAGTCTCAGGAATCTGCACCGGGAAAACAGACTCTAATTTATTTTCGTACAGCGCAAGAAGAGAATCCATCGATAGCGAACCGATCACGCGCTCTTTTACGGTGGTGCCGATTTTCAGAGCGCCGGGCAAATACACATCCTTTGCCAATTCCAGGACGAAACTGCCGAAACAGTAAGAAAAGAGTTTTTCTTCGGGCAAATCGGCCTCAAATTGGATGCCGATCCCGTTGCCGATGGCCATTTTGAAAACGGCTTCCGCCACGCCGCCATAGGTCGGGACATAGGCCGCGCGGACTTTACCTTCGGCAATCAGGCGTTCTACCAAGTCGAAGTTTGCCTTTAAGGAAGCCAGATCCGGCAATCCGTTCTGGCGATAAGAGGGCTCGAGCAAGACAACAGGCGAACCTGAAGCTTTGAATTCACCTGAGAGAATGCGGTCGGTCGAGGCCGGCGCGATGGCAAAACTGACGAGGGTCGGCGGTACGTCGAGATTTTCGAACGAACCCGACATCGAGTCCTTTCCGCCAATGGCGGCAAGTTCTAAGTCGAGCTGGGCGTCGAGGGCGCCGAGTAGCGCTGAGAATGGCTTGCCCCAACGTTTCCCATCCGCATAGAGGCGTTCAAAGTATTCTTGGAAGGTCAGATAAGCCTGATGGTAGGGCGCGCCGGCGGCCACCAGTTTGGCCACCGATTCGACAACAGCGAGATAAGCGCCGTGATAAGGGCTGGCTTCGGTTAGAAGTGGATTGTAGCCGTAAGCCATGACCGAACAGGTCTTGGTCTCCCCTTTCAGCAATGGAATTTTGGCGGCCATGCATTGCGCTGGTGTGAGCTGGTATTTTCCGCCGAAGGGCATCAGCACCGATCCGGCGCCGATGGTCGAGTCAAACCGTTCGCTAAGACCCCGCTTCGAGCAGACATTGAGATCGGTTACCAACGCATTCCATCGTTCTTGGGAAGAGTTGCCGACGATCGGAAATTTGGCGGCAACTCGAGGGGCGACAGATACATCGACGTGTTTTTCAGCTCCGTTGGAATTCAAGAATTCTCGAGAGAGATTGACGATCTCCCTGCCGTTCCAGTCCATCACAAGCCGCGCGCCATCGGTAACCTCGGCGACGACCGTCGCCTCTAAATTTTCAGAGCTTGCCAGCTGGATAAAGCGCTCTGCGTCCGCGGCCGCCACAACGACCGCCATGCGCTCCTGGGATTCGCTGATTGCCAGCTCCGTGCCGTCCAAGCCATCGTATTTTTTGCGCACAGCATTCAGATGGATGCGCAATCCATCCGCCAATTCACCGATGGCAACCGAAACGCCGCCGGCACCGAAGTCATTGCAACGTTTGATGAGCTTCGTTACATTCGGATCGCGGAACAAACGCTGGAGCTTTCGCTCTTCCGGCGCATTGCCCTTCTGAACCTCAGCGCCGCATTCCGCAAGGGAAGAAAGCTTATGCGATTTTGAAGAGCCTGTGGCGCCGCCGCATCCGTCGCGGCCGGTCCGGCCACCCAGAAGAATGACAAGATCGCCGGCCTGCGGCACTTCCCTGCGGACATTTTCGAGCGGCACTGCACCGACAACCGCACCGATTTCCAGGCGCTTTGCGGCGTATCCAGGATGATAAATTTCATCGACCAAACCGGTTGCAAGGCCGATCTGGTTGCCATAGGAGCTGTAGCCGTTGGCCGCAGTGGTCACGATTTTGCGTTGCGGCAGTTTGCCTGGCATGGTATCCTTGACCGGCAAAAGCGGATCGGCCGCACCGGTGACGCGCATAGCCTGATACACATAGCTCCGGCCCGACAGTGGATCGCGGATCGCACCGCCGATGCAGGTCGCCGCGCCGCCAAAGGGTTCAATTTCAGTCGGGTGGTTGTGGGTTTCATTTTTGAACAATAGCAACCACTTTTGCTTCTCTCCATCCACATCGACGTCGATTTTGATGCTACAGGCGTTGATCTCCTCCGATTCGTCAAGATTGTCGAGATGGCCGGTCGATTTCAGATATTTTGCGCCAATCGTGGCGAGATCCATTAAAGTGATTGGCTTGGTGCGGCCAAGCTGATTGCGGATTGCCAGGTAGCGCTCAAAGGCCGCCTGAACGTCAGCATTTTCAAAGGTGGCGTGATCGATGACAGTCAAAAAGGTCGTGTGCCGGCAGTGGTCCGACCAATAAGTATCGATCATGCGAATCTCCGTAATAGTCGGATCGCGGCCTTCGGTTTGAAAGTAGGCTTGGCAAAATTTCAGGTCGTCGAGATCCATGGCGAGGCCGTACTGCGCCAAAAAGTCGAAAAGACCGGCCTCATCCAACTGCAAAAAGCCGGTTAACGTCTGGACCGTTGTCGGGATTTCATAGTTGGCCGCCAATGTCTCTGGTTTTTCAAGCGAAGCCTCGCGGCTTTCAACCGGATTGATGAGATATTTTTTGATGGCCGCCAGTTGCTCGTCGCTGAAATCGCCAAACAAAAGATAAACCTTTGCGCTACGCACCGTCGGGCGCTCCCCCTGCGAGACGATCTGCACGCACTGGGCGCAGGAATCGGCCCGTTGGTCAAACTGGCCCGGAAGGTATTCCGTCGCAAAGATTGTGCAGTCGACCTGCGGGATTTCGTCATAAGTGACGTCGAGTTGCGGCTCAGAAAAGACCGTTTGCTTGCAGGCATCAAATAGTTCAGCGTCAATGCCCTCAATATCATAACGATTGAGCAGTCGAAGCCCTGTCAATGCCGGGATTTGCAACAGCGAGCGGATGTCGGCGAGCAATCCTTTCGCCTCAACGGCAAACTGCGGCTTTTTCTCAACATAAATTCGATAAACGGCCATGGTTTCACTCCTGTGTTTTTAAAATGTCTAAGGCGCGGCGGCCGATGTCCTTCCGATAGAACGCGCCGTCAAAGTGAATCTTTCCCACTTCTTGGTAGGCCTGCGCGATGGCCTCTTGCAAAGATGCGGCCGTTGCAGTCACGCCCAAAACCCGGCCTCCAGATGTGCAAAGCGCTCCATCTGCCAATTTTGTTCCGGCGTGGAAAACAGTGGCGTTTTTGACATCTTCAAGCCCTTCGACCCGGAATCCGGTCTGATAGGATTTTGGATAACCACCCGATGCGATTACCACGCAACAGGCCGAATCAGAAGAAAACTCGACCGACACTTCAGCGAGGCGTTCCTCGACGACGGCCTGCATAATGGTGAAAAGATCGGTTTTTAAAAGCGGCAAAACGACCTGCGTTTCCGGATCGCCGAAGCGGCAATTATATTCGATCACCTTCGGGCCCTCAGGCGTCAGCATAAGGCCAAAATAAAGGCACCCTTTAAAAGTGCGGCCTTCTTTCTTCATCGCCCGAACGGTCGGCTCAAAGATTGTCTTGCGGCAAATCTCGGCAATTTGGGGTGTATAGCAAGGGTTAGGCGCAATCGTCCCCATTCCGCCGGTGTTGAGGCCCTTGTCGCCGTCCAGGGCGCGCTTATGATCCATTGAGGAGACCATCGGGACAATTGCTTTGCCATCGGTAAACGCGAGGACCGAAACTTCGGGGCCGTTCAAGAATTCTTCGATGACAATCTTGCTACCGCTCTGACCAAAAATGCGGTCGGTCATAATGGAGGTAACGGCATCGAGCGCTTCTGCGCGGTTGGCCGCAATGATAACGCCTTTGCCAAGGGCCAACCCGTCGGCCTTTACGACAACGGGATAGTGCGAATATTGTTCCAAATAGGCCTTGGCCGCCTGGGCGTCATCAAATACGGCATACTCTGCGGTTGGAATGCCGTATTTTTGCATCAGGTTCTTTGAAAAGACCTTG
>CASFAP010000002.1 GCA_949292695.1 uncultured Eubacteriales bacterium
CCGCGACGGTCAGCGCGGTTTCGCAAAGGAAGCGGCGAATGCCAAATTCTTTCGCCAGGGCCGGCAATTGATCGCGCAGGCGGGAAAGCAAGCGGACCTGACAGTTTTTTGCGCTTTGCCTTGCGGCTTCGATATACCGGCCGTCGACCAAGAGCACACGATCAGAGCGCGTCACGAACAAATATCCGAGCGAGGAATGGAAATCGGTGAGATACCGGCGGGCGGTTTCGGTGCAAAGAAGGGCGCAGTCCCCCGGATTCAAAAATTCAGAAAATGGTTTCATTGGATCAAATCCCGCATGGCGCTGACGGCCAAGAGATAGCTATGCATGCCAAACCCGGCGATGACGCCCTTGCAGACCGGGCTGATGACCGAATGGCGCCGGAACTCCTCGCGGGCGTGGACATTCGAGAGATGCACTTCAATAAAGGGCTTTTCGACCGAGGCGATAGCGTCGCGGATAGCGTAGCTATAGTGGGTATAGGCGCCGGCGTTGAGAATGCAACCGTCGTAGTTCTCACGCACCTCGTGGATTTTGTCAATCAGCGCGCCCTCAGAGTTTGACTGGAAAAAGTCGCATTCGAGCTTCATGCCCTCGGCGTAGCTGGCGATGCCGTGATTGATGGTGGCCAGGGTCTGGCGGCCATAGACTTCGGGCTCGCGAAGCCCCAGCATATCGAGGTTCGGTCCGTTCAAAACGAGAATTTTACCTTTGGTCATTTTATTTCCTTCCCTTCGGCGAGTTGCCAGTAATAGGCCTTCATGGTGGCGGCGTCCTCGGCCTGGGTGCCGGCCGATTCGCAGATGATGGTGGGCGCGCAGTTCTTTTTGGCGGTCAATTCGAGGACCGGCTCGAACTGCGGGCCGAAGACGGTATCGGCAAAGGTCAAGTGGCGTTTCTCTCCCCCAGTGGTGTATTCGATTTTGGAAAAGTGGGCGTGATAGGCGCGCAGGCGGTCGATGCCGAGGCGATTTTCGATTGCGTCAAACACCGCTTCAAAATCGGCATAGGTTTTGAGGCTCCCCATCGTCCTGGCGTTCAGGTGGCCAAAGTCGATGCAGGGGATGAGGCGCTCGTCGATTTCGCAGAGCGAGAGCACTTCGTCGAGGGTGCCGAGCTGGTTCACTTTGCCCATGGTTTCAGGGCAGATGTGCACCTGCCCGAGGCCGGCTTCATCGAGGGCCAATAGGGCGCGCCGCATGGTATCCGACGCGAGCGCGAGCGCCTCTTCGCGCGGGATTTTGCCGCAGGAACCGGTGTGGACGACGATGCGGTCTCCACCCATCGCGTTGACAGCGGCGGCGCTTTGCAAAATATAATCGATGGAATGGTCGCGTTTTTCGGCCTCGAGAGACGACATGGAGATATAATAGGGCGCATGAAGCGAGACGGCAAGGCCATGTTCTCGCATCAGCCGCCCAAACTCGGCCGCCTTTTCGAGACCGATATGGACGCCGCGGCCGCACTGGTATTCGAAGGCGTCGAGCCCCATTTTTCGCAAGTATTCGGGGACATCCGACGTATGTTTATAGCCGAGCGCCGAAAAGCTTTCAGAATTCCCGGCCGGGCCGAATTTTGCCGGCATTATCCATTCTCCTTCCAATGATAGCGTTTTAAAAAGAAGCGTTCCAGCCTGCGGCGGATGCGAAAACTGGGCTTGTCCTCTAGTTCGATGGGGGTGAGTAAGATGGTCTTGACGCCCGAAAGATGCCCGCCGAGCATATCGGTGAAGAGCTGATCGCCGACGATGGCCGTCTGCGAGCGCGAAAGCCCCAACTTGCGCGCGGCGCGCAGATACCCAAAGGGCAAAGGCTTGGCGCTCAGCGACTGGAACGAAAGGCCAATTTTGTTTGCGAACGGTTCGACGCGGCGGCGTTTGGCATTGGACAGGATGATGAGCCCAACGCCCGCCCCCTGCATATCCTTCAGCCATTGCTCGAGGCCACGGGTCAGGTGCTGGCCGCCGTGGGTCGAGAGGGTGTTATCGACATCCAGCAGAAGGCCCTTTACGCCGAGCGCCTTCAAATCCTGCAGGGTGATATCGGTGACGCGATCGCGTTTCAGGTGCGGTTTGAATAACATGATAGGTTCCCCAATACAGAAAAGAGGCGGTTGAATGCCAACCGCCTCTTTTTGATCACTCTTTAGCGGAATTTGCGCTTGCGTGCGGCTTCCGACTTTTTCTTGCGTTTGACAGAGGGCTTTTCGTAGTGCTCTCTTTTGCGGACTTCCTGGATGACTCCGTCCTTCGCAGTTTGTCTTTTAAAACGTCTGAGCGCGTTATCCAACGACTCGTTCTCTTTAACACGAACCTGGCTCATTTTATTCCCTCCCTCCGCAAATTTGCAGGGGTCAATCTTTAGATTTCATTATACCCCAGCCGCAAACTTCTGTCAAGAAAAATCTACGCGGAAAGCGTATCGAAAAATACCAGCATCAGCGCACGACGAGGTTGACCAGCTTGCCCGGGACATAAAGTTCTTTGAAAACCGTCTTCCCACTGATCTCCGAGCTGACCTTATCCTGATTTTTCGCGAGCGCGATGGCTTCCTCGGCCGCGATTTCAGCCGGGACGTCGATCCTGGCGCGAATCTTGCCGTTGACCTGCACGGCGATCTCGACGGTTTTGACGGCGCACTTCGCCTCGTCAAACGAAGGCCACCGGCTCTGATTCAGCATATCCGGAAAACCGGCGATTTGCCACAATTCCTCGGTCATGTGCGGCGCGAAGGGGTTGAGCAACTGCAAAAAGGTTTTAAATTCCCCTTTTGTGATCGCTCCGGTCGCGGCGACGGTGTTGAGAAGCGCCATCAACGAGGCGATGGCAGTGTTCATTTTCAGCTCGTCAATGTCAGCCGAAACCTTTTTTATAGTGCGGTGGAATTCTCCCTCGAGCTCGGGGCGGTAACCTTCACCGTCCACAAGGGTGTCCTGCAATGCCCAGACCCGGTCGAGGAAGCGGCGGCAACCGCGGATCGACTTCGGGCTCCAGGGCGCGGCCTTTTCGAAGTCGCCGATGAACATTTCATAGAGCCGCATGGTGTCGGCGCCGTACTCCCGGACGATATCGTCGGGGTTAATCACGTTGCCGCGGGACTTCGACATTTTTTCTCCGTTCTCACCTAAAATCATGCCGTGGCTCGTGCGCTTGGCATAGGGTTCGGGCGTGGGCACGACGCCGATGTCGTATAGGAATTTATGCCAGAAGCGGCTGTAAAGCAGGTGAAGGGTCGTGTGCTCCATGCCGCCGTTGTACCAGTCGACCGGCATCCAGTAGTCGAGCGCCTCTTTGGAGGCCAGTTCTTTATCGTTATGCGGATCGCAGTAGCGCAGATAATACCACGAAGAACCGGCCCATTGGGGCATGGTGTCGGTCTCGCGCTCGGCTTCGCCGCCGCAGACCGGGCAAACAGTTTTGACCCAGTCGGTCATTTTGGCCAAAGGCGACTCGCCGGTATCGGTCGGCTCATAGGAATCGACCTGCGGGAGCAAAAGCGGCAACTCGCTTTCGGGGAGCGGGACATAGCCGCACTTTTCGCAGTGCACCATCGGGATGGGCTCGCCCCAGTAGCGCTGGCGGGAGAAGACCCAGTCGCGCAATTTATAATTGACCTTTTCTTCCCCCGCGCCGCGCTCTTTAAGCCAGGCGGTGATGGTGCGCTTGGCCTCGTCGACCGTCAGGCCGTTCAAAAAGCCGGAATTGACCATCGTACCAGTCGCGCAGTCGGTGAAGGCTTCTTTTTCGACGTCGCCACCCGCGACGACCTCAACGATCGGCAGACCGAACTTTTTCGCGAACTCCCAGTCGCGCGTATCATGGGCCGGGACGGCCATAATGGCGCCGGTGCCGTAAGAGATGAGGACATAATCCGAGAGGAAGATGGGAATCTCCTTGCCCGTCACCGGGTTGATGGCCGAGACCCCCTCGAGTTTCACGCCGGTTTTGTCTTTCGAGAGCTCGGTGCGCTCGAAATCCGACTTTTTGGCCGATTCGGCCTGATAGGCCTGCACCTGCGCGAGATTTTGGATTTTATCTTTCCAGGCTTCGATCAGCGGGTGCTCGGGCGACATGACCATATAAGTCGCGCCGAACAGGGTGTCGGGCCGGGTTGAAAAGACCTCGAGGGTATCCCCCGCTGTCGTCGCAAAGCGGATCTGGGCGCCGGTCGAGCGGCCGATCCAGTTGCGTTGCTGGGTCTTAACGCGGTCGATAAAATCGACGTCGTCGAGGCCATTCAAGAGCTTTTCGGCGTAGTCGGTGATCTTGAGCATCCACTGGCTTTTCTTCTTGTGGACGACCTCGCTCCCGCACCGCTCGCAGACGCCGTTAACGACCTCTTCATTGGCCAGCACGCATTTGCAGGAGGTGCACCAGTTGACGGCCATCTCTTTTTTGTAGGCCAGGCCTTTTTTGTAGAGTTGCAAAAAGATCCACTGGGTCCATTTATAATAAGAAGGATCGGTGGTATTGATCTCGCGGTTCCAATCGAATGAAAAGCCGAGGGACTTTAACTGCCGCTTAAAGTTCTCGATGTTTTTTTTGGTGACGATTTCGGGATGGATGTGATTCTTGATGGCATAGTTCTCGGTCGGCAGGCCAAAGGCGTCCCACCCCATGGGGTACAGGACGTTATAGCCCTGCAACCGGCGTTTGCGGCTGACGATGTCGAGCGCGGTATAGGAGCGCGGATGGCCGACGTGCAGGCCCTGACCGGAGGGGTACGGAAATTCGACAAGCGCATAAAATTTAGGGGTCGTATAGTCGTCCTTGGCGGCGAAGGTGTTTTCCTTGTCCCAAATGTCCTGCCACTTTTTTTCTATCTCTGCAAACTGATATTTCATTCCGAGGCCTCCTGTGCCGTATCGAGAATTTCGGCGAGATCGACGGCCTCGCCGTCATTCCACATCCGATCCAGGTTATAAAACTCGCGGGCCTCGCGACTGAAGATATGCACGACGACCGTCGAATAATCCAGTAGAATCCAGCCTGTGGCTTTGCCCTCAATGTGATGGGGTTCCACTCCGGCGCGGCCGAGCTTTTCTTCGACTTCGTCGGCCAGAGCGCGGACGTGGGTCGAGGAAGTCGCCGTCGCCATCAAAAAGTAATCGGCGATGACAGTAAGCTCTCCAACGTGGATGGCAGAGAGGTCCACGGCCTTTTTTTCATTGAGCGCGTTTGCCGCGATTTTTAAAATTTCGTTTGCTTCCAAGTTCTGGCCTCTTTCCTATTCTTTGTTCTGGTCTTTGTCGGTGATGATTTCGGCGAGGGTCCCGCCCTCGTTCGCGAGGCTTCCCGTGGTGGGAATGCCGAGCTCGGTGTGGAGCTCCCGAATTTGGATGCCGTCGACCGTAATCGGATCCCCGTAGGGGTTCATTTTTTCGTTATAAAGCGCGACATAGTCGGCCTTATGAATGGAATAAAGCGAGCGCCCCTGATAGGTGCATCCCTGCCCCGGCACGGCCCAGACGCCGATATTTTCAAAAGCGATGGGTTTGACGACGCTGGCGTATCCGACAATTTCATTGACGGTCATATCGGTCGCGACATCATTATAGCAGTTTTTAGCCACCGAGGCCATTTGCGTCAGGCCCATGTCTTTAATCTTTTTGACCAGTGCGACATACATCAGGCGCTGGGCCTCCAGGCGGCTGATATCGCCCTTGCTATACCCTTCCTCGCCGCCTTTGCGCTTGCGGACAAAGCCGGCCGCCATGTTGCCGTCCAGCGTGACCCAGCCGGGGCCGATGGTATAGTGTTCATAGGTTTCCTGATCTTCGATGTCGATGCCGCCCTCTTGGGTGATATTAATCTCCAGGCCGCCCAATGCGTCGACAATGTTGATAAAGCCGTCGATGGTAAACACGACATAATGGTCGATGGGGATGCCAAGGTGGCTGTAAAGCTTGCGGCGCAAAGCGTTGATGCGAGCTTCCCCTTCGCGCGGGGAGCCGTAGACCGCATTGATTCGCATGGAGGGGACATCGGTGCCGATGAAGGTGTCGCGCGGGATCTGCAGGCAGTTGATGGTATTGTTTTTATGGTCAATGCAGACTACGACGATGATATCCGAGAGGTTCTGGCTGACATCGACCCCCACCACCAGGATGTTGCTCACGTCGCGGCTGGAGGTGAAAACGATGTCTTCAAATTCTCCGGTCTCTTCTTCGGTCTCAAAGCCGCCGACCGTACTGCCTGCGATGGCGAGATAGGTTCCCATCAGCCCCGTCGTGAGCACAGAAAGCACCAGCACGATGGAAGCGACAATATTGGTGAGTAGCCTAATTTTTTTGCGCTTTTTTAGCGCCGATGTTGCCCCAAAATCAGCGTAGAGATCGTAAGTATCCTTCTTTTGCGTTCGTTTCTGTTTCATACTTTCTCCTTAAGGCATGGCCGCGGCAATTTCATTGTAGGCTTCAAAGGTGTCGGGATGCACCGGCAGGTGTTTTCCGACCAAATCGCAGATGGTAAAACCCAGCGCATAACGTAGCGCCGGCATCGGCCCAATATCGACAAGGCGGCGCATTTCGGCGACGTCCGGATAGTCCCGGTCGGCCGAAGTAAAATCGGCGAGATACAATATCTGCTCGAGCCTGCTCATGCCGGCCCGGCCGGTCGTATGGTAACGGACGGCGCCGAGCAGTTCTTCGTCCTCGATGCCGAGCTCCCGCCGAATGTAATCTGCACCGGTCATGGCGTGCCAAAGTTTCGGCGCGCCGCGCTCCAGGTCATTTAGTATTATACCAAACCGTTGGCACATTTGCAACTGTTCACTGGCAGAGGCGTTTTTTGTGATATCGTGCAGAAGTCCTGCGAGATAGGCCTTGGCCGGATCGGGATAGCCGTAGCGTTTTGCCAGACGTTCGGCTTCCTCGGCGACAGCCAGGCTGTGGCGGTAGCGGTAGTCATCGAGCCGCTCGTGCAAAAGCGGCAGATATTGTTCGAAGGCCATTTCATTCCACCTCGTACAGATGATACGTTTCAATGAGATCCCAAACCTTAGCCGGGACTTGTTGCTTTAAAAGCGCTCTGTCAGCTCGAAGCGCGCTCGAAGAAAGCTCCGGCACGGCAAGCGGCAAAACCTCGACCCGGCCGCCGGCCGCGCGGATGCGTTCGACGCCCTCCGAAAAGCCGGCCGACCCGACCCGCCGGACAGCCAGAATTTCAGCCAATTCTAAAATCTCCCGGTAGCGGTGCCACTGATGCAAGGTTGCGATCATGTCGCCGCCGCAACAAAGCGCGAGCTCAGCGTCCGGCTTTTCTGCTTTGAGCGCTAGGAGCGTGTCGACGGTGTAGCTTTTTTCCCGGCGCCTCAGCTCCAGATCGGAGACCTCTACCTTCTCGATCCCACGAAGAGCGGCCCGGCAGAGCGCAAGACGGATATCTCCGCTCGCCAAATCGGGGCAGGCCTTATGGGGCGGCACAAAGGTCGGGATGACCAGCACCCGGTCAATATCGGCCCGCCCGGCCAAATAACGGATGATCGCGACATGCGCGTTATGGATGGGGTTGAAGGTGCCTCCATATACGACCAGCTTTCCCATGCTATTTCACCAGTACGATGCGTTTATTTTCGCGGCTTTCGCGGTAAAGCACAAACCGCGAGCCGATGACCTGCACGACGTCGGCGCCGGTCGCTTTGGCGACGGCATCTGCGGCCTCGCGCACCGAAACGGGCGCGGTCTCGAGCAGGCGGAGCTTGATGAGCTCCCGGGCTTCGAGCGTCTCGTCGATTTGTTTTATAAGCGCGTCACCAAGGCCGGCCTTGCCGATCTGGAAAATCGCGTCTAGCCCGTTGGCCAGGCCGCGCAGTTGCGCGCGTTGTTTGCTCGTCAGCATTTGTTTTGCTCCTCATTTCAAAATGATTTTTCATTATTGTTCATATTACTCTGCAGATATGGATTGGTTCATTTCATGCCGTTGAATCGCCGCCAGATGCCCAGGCCGCGGCCCACCCGCTTTGGAGACGACAGAAGAAATCTGATCCTCTGAAAGGGCACTGGGACGCTGTTTTCGGTTGCTTTGAAGCGCCGCAGTCATTCTTGAGATAACAGTTTTTTGAGTTGCCGGCTAAAGGCCTCCAGCGCCCGGCCGCGATGGCTGACGCGGTCCTTTTCGGCCGGTGAGATGACGCCGAAACAACCGGCATCGCTCCAAAAAAGAGGGTCGTAGCCGAAGCCGCCGGCGCCTTCGGGCGCAAAGCCGATTTTGCCCTCGCACTCGCCGCGGGCCGTTAGAGTGCGGCCGTCGGGAAAGGCGCAGGCCACAACCGAAACAAACCGGGCGGTGCGCTTTGCATCCGGCACATCGCTTAACAGCGCCAGCAGTTTTTGGTTATTGGCTTCATTGTCGGTCGGCTCTCCGGCAAAGCGGGCTGAATAGACGCCCGGCGCGCCGCCGAGCGCATCGACGCAGAGCCCCGAGTCGTCGGCGATCGAAGGAAGGCCCGTCGCGTCCAGAGCCGCGCGGGCTTTGAGGAGCGCATTTTCCTCGAAGGTCTCGCCGGTCTCATCGACTTCGGGCAAAGGCGATGTTAGGTCCCGCTCGCTTAGAAGCGCGATGCCCAGCGGCGCGAGGATGCGGGTCAATTCTTCTAATTTATGCTGATTTTTGGTAGCCAAAAAGAAGGTCATAGATTCGGTCCCCCAAATTTTCGCATTCCGTTTCTCTGATGCGAAAGCCGCGCCTGAAGACGCGGAGAAATCGTAACTTCTGATAGCGTGCTGAGATGCCGTTTCAAATTACCATCAGGCGCCAGCGCCATGCTTCAGATCATAATATTTGGAACTGCATTTCCAAAAGGTCATAATTCGATAGCGTCTTCCGATCCGGCGAACAAACCGTCGGCAAAGGCGGCGGCGTCAAAGGGTTGCAGGTCGTCGATGCCCTCGCCCACGCCGATGAATTTGACCGGGATGCCTAAAGTATGCTGAATGGCCAGGACGATGCCGCCCTTGGCGGTGCCGTCGAGTTTTGTGAGGATAATGCCGGTGATGTCGGCGGCGTTCTGAAACTCGCGCGCCTGGTTGACGGCGTTCTGCCCCGTCGTCGCGTCGAGGACCAAAAGGGTCTCGCGCGAGGCGTCGGGCAGTTCGCGGCGGATGACGCGATCCATTTTGGCCAGCTCGTCCATCAGATTCTTTTTGTTGTGGAGCCGGCCGGCGGTATCGCAGAGGATGACGTCGGCGCGGTGGGCCCTGGCTGAGGCGATGGTATCGAAGACAACGCTGGCCGGATCGGTGCCCTCCACGCTCTTGACCATCGGCACCTCGGCACGTTCGGCCCAGATGCCGAGCTGGTCGATGGCGGCGGCGCGGAAGGTATCGGCCGCGCCGAGCACGACCTGTTTGCCCTGCGCTTTCAGGACGGCCGCCAGTTTGCCGATGGTCGTCGTCTTGCCGACGCCGTTGACCCCGATGACCAAAATCATGGCCGGGCTCGCTTCCAAATGCAGGGAATTATCCCCCGACAAAAGCTCCGCAATGCTCTCTTTGAGCAGGGTTCGGATGGCGGCGGGGTCGGTGATTTTCTCACGCTTCACCCGCTCGCGCAACACTTCGCAGAGATAGCTGGCGGTCGGCATACCGACATCGCTCATGACTAAGATTTCCTCAAGTTCCTCAAAGAGCGATTCGTCGATCTTCGTAAAGCCGCTCAACATCGAGTTGACCGTTCCCACAAAGCTGTCCCGCGTCTTTTTGAGGCCGGTTTTGAATTTTTCAAAGAGTCCCATCTTATGCCTCCAGTTGCAATTTCTTTTCGAGCTCGGCGACATTGAGCTCCAAAAGTTTTGAAACGCCCTTTTCCTGCATGGTGACGCCGTAAAGCAGGTCGGCGGCCTCCATGGTGCCGCGGCGGTGGGTGATGCAGATGAACTGCGTCGGGAAATCCGAGCGGCGCATATAGTCGGCGACACGTTCGACGTTGATGTCGTCGAGCGCGGTGTCGACCTCATCCAAAAAGCAGAAGGGCGGCGGATTGATGCGCATGATCGAAAAGTAAATCGCCAGCGCAATCAGCGCCTTCTCCCCGCCCGACAGCCCGTCGAGGCTGGGGACGTTCTTGCCCGGCAATTTCGCGTGGATGTCGATGCCGCTCTCGAGCACGTTCTGCTCGTCGGTCAAGGTCAGTTCCGCTACGCCGCCGCCAAAGAGCTCTGTGAAGGTCTTTTTAAAGCTGGCGTTGATTTTGGCAAAACCATCGAGGAACAGTTCCTGCATTTGCCCGGTCAACTGGCGAATCAGCCGGTGAAGTTCGGCGCGCGAGGTCTCGACGTCTTCTATCTGCCCTGAGAGAAAGTGATAGCGCTCGCTGACGACCTTGTATTCTTCAATCGCCGCGACGTTGACATTGCCGAGGGCGCGGATTTTGCCCCGGATGGCCTGCAATTCTTTTTTTGCGCCGGGGATATCCTCGAGGGCGATGCCCAACGCTTCGGCCTCGCTCCGGGTCAACTGGTATTCGTCATAGAGCTGGGCGATGACGGCGTCATGCTCCTTTTGCATCTGCTCCATCCGGGCGCTCAGACGGGCCAGTTCCCCGCTGATCGCCTCGCGCTGAAATGTGGTTTCGCGCTCTTCGGCGCGGAGCGCCGTGGCGCTTTTTTCGGTTTCTGACCGCGCTTCAATTAGATGTTTAACAGCCTCTGTAGCCGCGACGCTTTGTTCGCGCAGTCTGGAGATTTCTTCCCTGAGGGCCTCAATTTCGGCGCGAAGCGCCTCGTTCTTTTCAGCATAACTGCTAATTTCGGCCTGCAATTCGGCGGAGCGCGCGGCGCGGTTGCCGATCGAATCCTCCAGCGTGGCGGCGGCGGCCAGCAGGTTTTCGATGTCTTTTTGCACTTCGACCGCCGCAAGTTTTTTAGCGGTCAGGACCTCCGAGAGGGTTTCGCGCTGGCCCGAGAGCGCATCTCGCCCGCCGGTCATCTCGTCGATTTGCCCCTGATGGGCCGCTTTTTTGGCTTCCAACGACTCCAAAGTTTCGCGCGAAGTAGCGATTTGCTGTTGCAACGCGGCGGATTTTTCGGCGTTTGAGTCCACTTCAAGGTTCAATTCTGCAAGCGCCTGTTTCGCGGCGGACTTACGTTCTTCAATGCGTTTTTTCTCCCCGAGAGCGCGGATTTTATCTTCATTGGCCGTCGTAAGCTCCCCTCTGGCGGCGAGGATATCGGCTTCAACGGCCGAGAGGGCCGCCGAGGCCTCGGCAAAAGCCGCCTCGGCCTCGGTCGCTTTCTTTTTCAGTGTTTCCGCCTCGGCGCGCAATTTTTTGACCTCACCGCTCCGGCCGAGCAGTCCGGCATTTTTGGCGAGGGAGCCGCCGGTCAATGAGCCGCCGGCGTTGACGACCTGACCGTCGAGCGTAACGACCTTAAAATGATAGGCATATTTTTTGGCGATTGAAACGGCGCTGTCGATGTCCTCGGCCACGACCGTCGCGCCCAGCAAATAGCGGACGATTTCGCGGTATTTTTCGTCGCAGTCGACGAGGTCGGCCGCGACGCCGACAAAACCGAACAGCGCGTCGACCCCGCTCTCGCGCAGGGTTCTGGCCTTCATTGAGGCGACCGGCAAAAAGGTCGCGCGGCCCTGATTGGAGGATTTGAGGTAAGCGATGGCGCGTTTGGCGTCGGCCTCGGTTTCGACGACGATATTCTGCATGGCGGCGCCCAAGGCGGTCTCGATCGCGACGGTGTGCTCCGCTCCTACCTGAATGAGCCGCGACACCGGGCCGCAGATGCCGCGAAGCCTCTGCGCCCCTGCTTCTTTCATAACGGCCTTGACCGAGACCTGGAAGCCTTCCAGATTTTTTTCGAGATCCTCGAGCATCTGGGCGCGGCGGGATTTCGATTCCATTTCAAGCCGCAGACCGTCGAGCTTTTCCTTTTCTGCCGCGGCGGCCGATTTTCGAGATTCCAGGCGCATCCCGTAGCCTTTGAGGGCGTTTTCACAGGATAAGACCCGCTCCTGCAAATCAGAGAGCATCCGCTCGGTCTCGTCGGCCTCATTTTGTAGCGCTTTGCACTCGGCCTCGCGCGAAACGCGAAGAGACCCGATCTCATTGCTTCGGTCAGAGAGTTGGGTCAAAGACGACTCGGCCGTCATGAGCGCCACGCGCGCATCGGCGCTTTCCGCTGAAATCTCATTGAGCGCGCGAACCTGCTCCTCAATTTGGCGCGAGATTTGCTCGCTGTTGGAAAGCAGGCCGTTTAGTTGCGCTTCCGTATCGGCGATCTGCGCACGCAAGGCCTCATGCTCCGTCTTACGCCTTTCGGCCTCCTGGCGACGAAGCAGGATCTCGGCCTGCGCGGCGGTGTCGCCGGCGGCCAACTGGTCGATTTCTCCTTGCAGACGGGCGGCCGCTTCGGTTTGGTGGAGGATGGTGTTCTCCAGAACGGCGATCTGGCCTTCGGCCTTGGCGGCCGCTTCCTCAAAGCCAGAAGATTCGCTGTGCTTGGCTTCAATTTGCGTCGTATAGTCGGCAAAGCGGGCCGAATTGGCCTCAATTTCGGCTTCAAAGCCGGCGAGCTTCTCCTCGATTTCACTATATTGGACCTGGCAGGCCGTTATTTTGCTTTCCTGGGTGCGCAGGGCCTCTTTGGCGCCCGCGAGGGTATCGAGCCAGAGGCCGATTTCCAGGTGCTTTTTGCGGTCAGCCAGTTCCAAGAACTGCTCGGCTTTTTGGCTCTGCTCTTTGAGCGGCCCGACGCGGTCTTCCAGTTCTTTTAAAATATCGTTGAGCCGCACCAGGTTTTCCTCGGCGGCCTCGAGCTTGCGTTCGGCTTCAAGCTTGCGGTAGCGGTAGCGCGAAATGCCGGCCGCCTCTTCGAAGATATCGCGGCGCTCCTGGGATTTTGTACCGATGATGGAATCGATCTTGCCCTGACCGATCATCGAATAGCCATCGCGGCCGAGGCCGGTGTCCATAAACAGCTCGTGGACGTCTTTGAGGCGCACAGAGACGCGGTTGATCTGGTACTCGCTCTCGTGCGAGCGGTCATATCGGCGTGTAACGGCGACGGTGTCGCTGTCAAAGGGCAAAGAGCGGTCGGCATTGTCGATGACAAGCGTCACTTCGCAAAAGCCGTGCGGCCGGCGCGAGGCCGTACCGCCAAAGATGACGTCCTCCATCGACTGGCCGCGCAGGCTCTTGGTCGACTGCTCACCCAGCACCCAACGGACGGCGTCGGAAATATTGCTCTTGCCGCTCCCGTTGGGGCCGACGACGGCCGTAATGCCGCGGCCAAACTTTAAAACGGTTTTATCGGCAAAGGACTTAAAGCCCTGGATTTCAATCGAACGCAGTAGCAAGGTTTCACATCCTTTGAAGGGTTATCTCGAAGCGGGAGAGCGCTTCGTCGGTTTTGACGGCGCACCGGTAGCCCTCGCGCGCGAGGCGTTCGAGGTTTTCGCGCCGGTGCCCGATCATTTTAGAGACCATACCGGGGGCGACAAAAATCTGATATTCTCCCGGTGCATAGAGTTGCCTACTGCTATTCAGTAGACGTTTGACGCGCAAAAGCATGCGTCTTGCGGCGCACTTCTCTCCAAAGGCCGGGTGCCACGGGCCGGCGACATAGGCTGATGGGTCGATGGTATGTAAGCCTGTGCGGATGACGCGCACGCCATTTTGCTCGAAGAGCTCTGAAAGCTCGGCGCAGAGCGCGACGGCTTCTTCGAGCGTTTGCGGCCGGTAGACGCCGGATTCATACAGGGCGGCAAGCGCTGTGGATTTCAGAACAATGGTGGGATAAATGCGAACCGTATCGGGCCTCAGTTCCAAAAAGGCGCGGGCCGTCTCTTTGGCGCCAGCGTCGCTATCGGCCGGCAGACCGGTCATCATCTGAAGCCCCAGCGAAAAACCGGCTTCGCGCAAAGACAGCGCCGCGTTTCGAACATCCTCGGCTGTATGCCCGCGGTCGGTTTGCCGCAGGACCTCATCGCGCATGCTTTGGGCGCCGAGCTCGACGGCCGTAACGCCAAAGGCTTTTAATTCCTCGAGCATCGAAGGAGGCAAAGCGTCAGGGCGAGTGGAGATCCGTATGCCTTTCACCTGCCCTGCCTGCACAAAACGAAACGCCGCATTTAGAAGTGGCCGGCGGATTTCTGCGGGCACGCAGGTAAAACTCCCGCCAAAAAAAGCGATTTCGGTCTTGAGCGAATCGTAATGCAAAGAAGTTTTTGCGCGTTCGACAGCCTTTTCTACGTCGTCCGGCCCCGGCACGCCGTAGCGCGCGGTGATGGCGTATTGGTCGCAAAAAGCGCAACGGTGAGGACACCCCAAATGTGGCACAAAAATCGAGATGTTGGCGTGGCGCATCAGACTTCGACGCCCATCAGCTCGAGCGCCTGTTTGGCCGCATTCTGCTCGGCCTGCTTTTTGCTTTTCCCGACGCCGGTACCGATGACGTTGGAGTTGAGGTGGACCTCGATGGTAAAGCGTTTTTCGTGGTCGGGGCCGCTTTCTTTTGTGAGGATATATTCGAGTTGCTCCTCCGGGTTTTGCTGGATGATCTCCTGCAGGACGGTCTTATAATCTTTGAACAGCTCGTCGTCCTCATGCTGAAGCTCAGGTTTTACAAATCGAAGGACATGCTTTTTGGCGACCGAGAAGCCGCCGTCGAGATACATGGCGGCTAGTACTGCCTCAAAGGCGTCGGCCAGGATGGAAGAGCGCTCCCGCCCGCCGTTCTGCTGTTCGCCCTTGCCGAGCAGAAGATAGTCGCCAAGATGCATCTCCCGCGAAAAGGCGCAAAGGGCCTTTTCGCAAACGAGCGACGCCCGCAATTTTGTGAGCTCCCCCTCGGGCTGGTCGGGGAAATTGGAGAAGATATATTCGGACACGATGAGCGAAAGCACCGAATCGCCCAAAAA
>CASFAP010000003.1 GCA_949292695.1 uncultured Eubacteriales bacterium
CATTCAGGGCAATCTTCATACTGGCCCACTGATTATTCCCAGGGGTCGTATGGTAATGCAGGTTGAAATGGGTCCCGTCCGGCGAAGAACCGATCTCGGTCGAACTGGGATCTGTGAAGAAATTGGACCCGACCGTGATCGTCGATTGATCGCTACCGTCATTGAGGATCACATAATTATCCTCCGGAGCGGCGGCGCCTGCGACAAACGCGCTCAGCGGCACGCTCATGACTAAAAGCATGGCCGCCAGGACGAATGCCAGCAGGGACTTTGTTTTTTTCATCAAAATCTCTCCTTTTATACTAAAATTCCGTCAGTATGGCATACTAAGCCACCTTGTAGATTCAGTTTATCACATACTGTTTCAAATTGCAAGGTGATAAAGTTTGTTTTTTGTGAATAATATTATAATTCTCGCCGATCATTTCCAGAATTCCCCGCCACTTTTTAAATGAATGAATCCGGCTAAAAATGGAATACTAGGAATCAAGATAGCCCCGCCAAAATTGGGGCTATGAAAAACACGGTGCAAACCGGGATATGAGGTGTTATCATGTTTCAGGAAAAAATTCGCGTAGTGCAATACGGTTGCGGCAAAATGTCCAAATACACCCTGCGTTACCTGTATGAAAATGGAGCTGAAATTGTCGGCGCAATCGACATCAACCCTGATATTTTAGGAATGGATGTCGGCGAATGGGCTGGGCTCGGCGTCGAGCTGGGCGTCAAAATCCGGAGCGATGCAGAGGTTGTTTTAGAAGAAACCGATCCAAACGTCGCGATTGTGACACTTTTCAGCTTTGTCAGCGACTGTTATACCCAGTTCGAGGCGCTTTTGCGGCGGGGCATTAACGTTATTACGACCTGCGAAGAGGCCATCTATCCCTGGACTACAGCAAGTGTTTTGACCAATAAACTCGACAAATTAGCCAAAGAAAACGGTTGCACCATTGCGGGATCGGGAATGCAGGATATTTTCTGGGTCAATATGATCGACGCTGTTGCCGGTGGGTGCAACCGCATCGATAAAATCGAGGGTGCAGTCAGTTACAACGTCGAAGATTACGGTCTGGCGCTGGCGAAGGCGCACGGCGTCGGCCTGACGCCCGAGGAATTCGAGGCCCAAATTGCCCATCCAGAAACACTTGAGCCGGCCTATGTTTGGAATTCGAATGAGGCGCTGTGTTCAAAAATGGGTTGGACCATTAAATCGCAAAGCCAAAAGTGTGTCCCTTATTTTTACGATAAAGACCTCTACAGTGAAACGCTAGGCGAGACGATCCCGAAGGGCAACTGCATCGGCATGAGCGCGGTTGTTACAACCGAGACCTTTCAGGGCCCTATCATCGAGACCCAGTGCATCGGCAAAGTCTACGGCCCCGACGACGGAGATATGTGCGACTGGAAAATTATTGGCGAACCGGACGTGACCTTTTTTGTCAACAAGCCAGCGACCGTCGAGCACACTTGTGCGACCATCGTCAACCGAATCCCGGCACTTTTGACGTCTCCTGCCGGTTACTACACAGTCGAAAAAATGGAACCGGTCCGCTATTTGAGCTACCCCATGCAATTCTCGCTTCCCATTTTTTGTGATTAATTAAAAAGCCAGCCCGCTCGTTTCCAGCGGGCTGGCTTTCGTTCTAGGCAACGAACTCCAAAGCGAACAAAAGCGCTGGCAAAAAGAGCCGCAAGCAGGTTTATTGTAGGGCGGCCGCCGCCTGAAACGGCGGCAGGTCGCCTGCGGTTACTTCATCGCCAACAAAATGACGAAGCGGAAAGAGCCCATAAGCGCCCAAACTAAGGTTCCGCAGGCGATCGAAGCGCAATGCGCTTCAGGCCGCCCGGCCATAGCTTTCAGATAGCAATTTACTCCATCAGACTTTCCCCTCAAATGTTTTGCCGGAAACATAAGGCTCTGCCCGATCTATGCATGCGAAAGGCTCGGCATTCTAACTTGCGCGTCGTGAAAAGGATTTTCTTTTCCCTTTAAGACAAAAAGCGTTTCATCATTTTCAATGGGCGCACAGGAAAAATCGGATGTATGAAGCGGCGTAAATCCCAGCTCTATGCGGTTCATGCCGGGCATCAGCAGTTGGTGCAATAGCACCTCGAGAGGAAAATCTTGCCCACCGAAAAAATCGTGGACAAATAGGGTCCTCCCCTGTTGCTCCATGACGGCCACAGCATCATATTCGGCCGAATAATAGACATGTTCCTTCAAAAATCCAGTGCAGTAAAAAAAGAGCAGGCCCTCGTTGTGAAGCATCGGCAACTCAGAAAAAGGATTGCCTCTGCGATAACATCGCGCCAGAATTCTCCGATCAGCGCTTGCATCCATTGAAAGCCGCCGAAAAGGACCGAATGCCGGGCACTTGGCGGATTGAGCCTCGCAGGCCTCATTTCCACCTAACGCGGCAATGCCCTTCATTCGATCATGAGCGACATCGATTGGACGGGAAAAGGAGTACTCCGTTTCTTTTTCAAAACCGAACTTCGGATAAAAATCGAGCACCGTATCATTTGCATATAAATAAATGCCATCGCATTTCTCGTTCCAATCGCCGAGCACCTTTTCGATCAGACTTCGCGCAAAGCCACGGCCACGAAAATCCGGATCGGTCATAACGGTTCCGATCTGCAAATAAGTCTTCCGCATTCCTTTCCAATTAGTTTCCATGCGGTTTACAGAAACATTGGCCACAACACGATCTCCTAAAACAAGCGCGTAAGGAAGGTACCGGTCGGTCCAAAAACCGCCAGCATACCAGGCATCAAGTGAAAGGTCAAAGACCTTGTTTGCCAATTGAAAAAAAGAGTTGCGCTTTGCTTTGTCCTCACGTAGATTGGTTACAATCGAAGTCTGCATACATACATGTTCCTTTTAGGATTACTGATTAGTTTTTATATTCTTGATCTGGAATCGGATTCGTCCGTTTCCGCCCGGATTTCGGATACATCTGCGTCAATATCCACTCGACAGTTCGTCTTGGCAACAGACGTCCGAGAAAAACAAGACAACCGTAAGAAAAGCCCACTGTCTTGCGCGGCGGCGGATTTCGCCGGCCGATCATCCGAATCAAAACGCGCACGACACTTTGGGGGCCTTTTCCGTGCATTTCGTCATATTCCATCTGGGCAATGGCATGCTCGAAAGCCGCGCCGTAGGCCGTCACCTTCGCGCCTGGGACGAATTGTCGCGCGGCGGTAAAGCCGGTTTTGATATCGCCGGGTTGCAATAGGCAGGCGCGAACGCCAAAGGGAGCAAGTTCAATGCGAAGGCCATCGTTAAGCGCCGCTAAAGCCGCCTTGGAGGCGCTATATAAAGTCTGAAACGGTATGGAATAAACACCGCCGACCGAACCGATGTGGATGACAAGGCCGTTTTTTCGCGCCCGCATACCGGGCAAAACCCAATGCAATACCCGCACCGCACCGGAAACGTTAACTTCTATTTGGCGCGTTACATCGTCGCCAGTACAGTCTTCAACAGCACCGCATATCCCCGTTCCGGCACATTGGATCAATATATCGATGTGACCCTCTGCGCCGAGTATGGTTTCGACGGCCGCACAGACCGATGCATCCGAGGTGACATCGAGGGGCAAATTCCGCACAAAACCAACGCCGAAGGCCAAATCAGCATTTTGGCGGCGCGCGCCGCCGTAAACGCGACATCCAGCCCTAGCCAGCGCTTCGGCTGTAGCCCTGCCTATGCCCGAACTAGCTCCTGTAATAAATACGACCTGTCCATATCTATTTTTCATCCAACCCCTCCCTTTTCAGCAATTTGGGTCTATAAAAAAATTGAATGCATTGCGAAGAAATAGAAGCCCGAAGCGGTCAAAATAAGGATTCATTCCAGACCTGCATTTTGAGGTTCAAATTGCGCCGATTCGATTTGACAGCGGCTCACCCCAACGGGAAATGACAGGCACTTCAGGCGGCCCCTTGCCACACAGGCATGGGCCGGCCGCGCCGCCTAGTAATTGAAATTCATTCCACAGCCGATCCCAACACGTGAATGGCGCTAGGGTCTCCCGCCTACACTCCTACCACGCGGTGACCTCGAAAATATAGAACTTTAAATAATACGATTCCTCCGCCGCCCATAAAATCGGATGATCCGGGCTTTGAGTGCGGAATTCAACCTGCCGCAGGCGCTTGTGTGCGTCGTTTGCCGCTAAGGCCAGGACCTTTGTAAACAATTCATACGTCATAAAATGCGAACAGGAACAGGTGGCCAAAAATCCACCCTCCCGCACCAGCCGCATAGCCCTGCTGTTGATCTCCCGGTAACCCCTGGACGCGTTTTTGACCGAGGCGCTCGATTTTGTAAAGGCAGGCGGGTCCAAAACAATCAGGTCGAACTGTTTCCCGGCCTGTTCGAGCGCGGGCAGATATTCAAAAACATCGGCCCGTTCAAATTCTGCAATCTCCTCAAAGCCATTGAGCCGCGCGTTCTCACGCGCCTGCGCGATAGCCAACTCCGAAGCGTCAATTCCCAACACCCGCCTTGCGCCACCGGCCGCCGCATTGAGGGCGAAGGAACCTGTATGGGTAAAGCAATCCAGCACTTCCAGCCCCCGGCACAACTGTCCGACAGCACGTCGGTTGTATTTTTGGTCGAGAAAAAAGCCGGTCTTTTGTCCGTTTTCTATGTCGACGATATATTTTATCCCATTTTCTTCGATCTGGATCTTGGTCTCAAACGGAGCGCTCAAAAAGCCCTTATGTAGGGGCATTCCCTCCTTTAAGCGGACCTTTGCGTCACTTCGCTCATAAATGCCCCGAATCAGTACGCCGTCCTTTTCCAATATCTCGATGAGCAGATTCAAAATCATTCCCTTAAAGCGGTCAATTCCCAAAGCCAGAGACTGCACAACCAAAATATCGCCAAATTTGTCGACCACCAGCCCTGGAAACCCGTCGGCCTCACTGAACAAAAGCCGGCAACTGCCGGTGTCAACCGTTCGTTTGCGGTAATTCCAGGCTCGCATTAAGCGCGCACGAAAAAACGCCGCATCAATGGGCTCGTCGGCCGAACGAGTCAAGATACGGATCCGAATTTTGGAGTGCGAATTGAAAAATCCCCGGCCGAGAAAGTAGCCGTTAAAATCGCAAACCTCGACGATATCGCCGTTTTCGTATTCGCCTGTGACCGAATCGATTTCGTTGTCATAAATCCACAATCCACCGGCCTTAAAGCGGCGGCCCTCGCCGCGTTTTAAAATTGCAGTTGCCATACCGTGCTCCTTCGTTGCGTTTTTCTTACATAATTCAGCGCGAAGCGGTCAATAGGGACCCTATCTGCCAAAGCAATACGAACGCCGGGCTTTTTAGCAAGATTGGGAATTTAGAGTCGAATGGCTCAAAATGTAAAATGATTCCTGGCTGGGGCGATATGCCTTTACGAGCGGTTCAAATCCCTGATCGAAAGCCGCAACTTTGGTTTCATCGAATTCCATGGCCGAGCTTTCCTCGTAGGTCCACTTGCCACCCTCTAGTACTCCAGACTTTAAGATCCGCACCAGCATCGCCGTTGGATATGCTCCACCGGGCAGACTGATATTGTGCCGCTTGCAACTGACAAAACCGCTTCCGACATACCGTTCGGGGCTTCCAAAAATCACGACAGCCGAATGCCCCAGCTCCTTCGCCCTTTGCAGGGAATGGTCGACGAGTTGCCGCCCATAGCCGCGTCCTTGATATTCGGGAAGAATTCCGAGTGGGCCAAAGGTCAAAATTTGCTTTTGGTTGCCAGATTCATCTCTTAGCCTGGCCTTTGTGTACATAATATTGCCAACAATTTTCCCATCCAGCTCCAGAACGAAGTCCAGTTCCGGTATAAAATCAGGATGCGCCCGCATTGTATGAGCCAGATAATGCTCACTGCACCCCGGCGCGTAAACATTCCAAAACGCGCTTCGAATCACTTCTTCTACAGTCCTGAAATCCCTTTCGCACTCAGTTCGAATCTGGATCCTTGCCAATTGCTTTCACCTTTCCCTCACAAACAAAAAATTCGCATTTTTCGCGCCGATATAGATACAGGGGCCTTGCGCACAGCACCTTGGCGCACCATTTCACGGTTCCTGCTCTGCTTTCATTCAAAAGCACAAGTTAGAAACCATATCTTTCCCATTTGGTTTAGCATCTTACGCATTTTCCTTTATAAATAGCGCAACACACTCGACATGCGCCGTTCGCGGAAATAGATCAACCGGTGTCACCTCGTCAAGGAGGTAGCCCAAAGTTCGAAGCCTTGCCGCGTCGCGCGCCAACGTCGCAGGAGCGCAGGAGACGTAAACAATGCGCTGAGGACAAAAGTCCCCTGCTACGATTTGCAAAACCGCTTCGTCACACCCCTTGCGCGGCGGATCAAGCAATACCACGTCGGCCCGGTACCCCTCCAATGCCAGTTGTTTTGCGGCTTCGGCCGCGTCGGCACAAAGAAAACGGGCATTTTGTATGCCGTTGTCAGCCGCATTTTGCCTTGCATCTTCGACGGCGGCCGGGATGAGCTCGACGCCTGTCACAAAGGCCGCTTCCTTAGCCATACTCAGGCCGATGGTTCCCGTTCCGCAGTAAAGATCCAGCACCTGACGGCCGGCCGGACAGGCGTATTGGGCCGCCAATTGATAAAGCCGCTCAGCCATGTCGCGATTCACTTGATAAAATGAAAGAGGAGACAACCGCACCCGCACACCGCAAAGGATGTCGGTAATGTAGTCCATTCCATAGAGCACTTTGCAAGTTTCGCCTAAAATAACGTTGGTCTTTGCGCGGTTCACATTTAAAACAATGCTTTTGAGCGCATTTCCCACTTCTCTTTTGAGCACTTCAATGAGGGGTTGCGCATGGGTGAGCGTCGGCGCATTGCAGACAAGCGTCACCATGAGCTCTCTCGTCGCCCCACCCTCGCGGATATAAAGGTGCCGCAAAATTCCTTTGTGAGAGACTGCGTCGTAGGGTGCGATTTGGTAGGTCCGCATCCAGGTTTCGACCGCCGCCACAATGCGCGAAAAGATCTGGGGTTGCAATCGGCAGTCGCCGCAGGGGATGACACGGTGGCTGTGCACCGCATAAAACCCGAACCGACCGTTCTGGTCCACTGGATACTGCGCCTTGTTGCGATAACGCTCGGTTTTCTCTGCGCCAATGATAGGCATTGGCTTTAAAGAAAAACCACCGATGCGCCCCAGCGCGTCGGCCACCCTGCGGTATTTAACACCGCACTCAGCCTCATAAGAAATGTGCCGCCATGCGCATCCGCCGCATTGTGAGAAGCAGTCGCAATCAGGCGCACATCGGTCAGGTGCCGCCTCAATCAATTCGATCAATTTGCCGTAAGCGTATTGCTTTTTTACCTTTACAATCCGAACGCGGGCGAAATCCCCCTCGGCCGTAAGCGGTACAAAGACGGCGAAGCCGTCGACATGCCCGACGCCGTAGCCCTCAGCCGTTGAACCGGTAATGCGTACCTCGAAAATCTCGTTTTTCGTCACGCTTGCTCTCCTTTTGCCTGGGCGAACTGACTTTCATACAGTTCTCGGTAGAATCCGCCCTTTGCGAGTAACGTTTCATGGTTCCCCTGTTCAATGATTCGCCCATCTTTCATAACCAATATCCAATCTGCATCCCGGATGGTCGAAAGCCTATGAGCAATGATAAAGCTGGTCTTGCCCCGCATGAGTTCTTCAAATGCCTTTGTAATGCGATGCTCTGTCAAAACATCGACCCGGCTGGTAGCCTCATCCAAAAGCAAAATATTCTCCCCGCCCAGCATGGCTCGCGCAATGGTCAGCAACTGCCGCTGACCTTCCGACAAGGCCGAATGCGCAGAGAGCACTGTATCGTAGCCCTGTGGCAACCGCTCAATAAAGCTATGCGCCCAGGCCGCTTTGGCCGCCGCTACGACCTGTTCGTCCGTCACATCGCGCCCATAAGCGATGTTTTCACGGATTGTCCCTTCGAATAGCCAAGTTTCCTGAAGTACCATGGCGATGTTGCGCCGCAAACTTTCGCGGGTGACTTCGCGAATGTCAGTTCCGTCAATGCGGATAGCGCCGGAATTGACATCATAAAACCGCATAATCAAATTCACAAGCGTCGTCTTGCCCGCACCGGTCGGCCCGACGATGGCAATCCGGCTTCCCGGCTCGGCCACAAATGAAAAGTCCTGTATGAGCGGTTTATCAGGGGTATACGAAAAAGATACATGATCGAATTCGACACGTCCGGCCGGCGCTTGCAACTGCTTTGCCGACGATAGCGTTTCCTCCGGCCTTTCGTTCAAAAGATTCGCGACCCGCCGCGCCGCCGCGAAGGCCGCCATGACTTGCGTCAAGATGGCCGTAATTTGGTTAAAGGGGCGCGCGAATTGATTCGAATACAAAATAAAGCTCGAAATCGTTCCGGCTGACAGCCCAAAGAGCGCTCCGACAACACCCACCGCAATGTAGGCTAGGTAGTTGACAAACCGCGTCGTCGGGTTGGTCAGAGAACTTGCAAAGGTTGCCTTTTTCCAGGCGTCGGCCAGCGCCTTGTTATGCTCTGAAAAACGCACCCGCGCGGCCTCTTCATAGCGGAACGCCTTGACGGTCCTGAGCGAACCCGTCATTTCTTCGGCAAAGCCGCCGAGAGCGCCTGTCAGAGCCTGGTTTTCACGGAAAAACCTAGTTGAATATCGGGTAATGCGATTGGCCACCAAGAAAGTAATCGAAGTGATGAGCAATACGCAAATTGTCACAGCCGGACTCAATACCAGCATAATCGCAAGGGTTCCAAAAATCGTCACGGCTCCGCCGAACAACTGCGTGATACCATCAATGAGGCCATCGGCAACGGCAGTTGCATCGTTAATAAAAAGGCTCATGGTGTCGCCGGTTGCCCTGGAATCGTAGTACTCGAGCGGCAATTGCATCAGGCGGTCATAGGCGTCGGCTCGCATCTGCCGCACGACATTCTGCCCGACATTATAAGACAACCGACCGACAAGATAGGTAAATAGGGCAACCAGACTGTAAATTCCGGCCAACACAGAGATATAAACGAGAATTGCGCCAAAATCGACATGCCCTGCTTGGGCAATTTGGTCGACAGCCCGGCCGATCAGATACGGCCCGGCAATCTCACCAGCCGAAACCAGTGCCGCGGCACAAAAAATCCCAAAAAGAGCCAAGCGCTGGCGCGATAAATATGAAAGCAAAAACTTCCAGACCGCGCCGCTCTTCTGCTTTTTCACTGCACGGCGCCCCCTTTCTGGGAATCGACAATCTGCCGATAGGCCGAGCTCTCTCGGTAGAGCGTCTTATGATCACCCTTTGCGACCAATGCGCCATCCTCCAACACCAAGATCTCATCGCACGTTTCGACAGCCGAAACCCGCTGAGAGATGATGAGAAGCGTCATCTCTCCGGCTTCTGCATTGAGCGCCCGCCTGAGCGCCGCATCGGTCGCGTAATCGAGGGCTGACGAAGCGTCATCGAGGATCAAAAGCGACGGCCGCGCCGCCAGCGACCTAGCAATGGCCAGCCTTTGCCTTTGGCCGCCTGACAGGTTCGCACCGCCGGAGGTCAACTTGGTTTCATAACCGTCTTTCATCGCCCGGATAAACCCGTCGGCTTGTGCGACGCGGGCCGCCCATTCGATATCGGCCTGCGTTATCGCAGGATTGCCCATGCGGATATTCTCTGCAATCGTGCCGCGAAACAATTCGGTCGTCTGCGCAACGATGCTGACGGTCTGCCGCAACTGCCCAACGTCATACAATGCCAAATCATGGCCAAATAATTCAATTTTTCCGGATTGCGGCGCATAAAAACGTAAAATCAGTTGCGCAAGGGTCGACTTACCCGAACCGGTGGGGCCGATGACACCCAGACGCCCGCCGCGCGCCAGTGCAAACGATATGTGTGTCAGGCTCGGCCGCGCGACATTGTAGCCGAAGGTGACGTCTGAAAAAGACAAGGCGATTTTTCCCTGCGGCAATAGCTGTTCATTTTTGTGCTCTGTGGGTTCGTCCTCGCAGGCCAGGATCTCATCCACCCGCTTTAAGGAGGCCGCCGAACGTGTAAAGAGCACGACGAGATTAGCCACAACGATCAATGTCGTCAAAATCTGGGTGACATAACTAATAAAAGCCAACAGCTCCCCCGTCGTCAACGCGCCGGCGTCAATACGCACACCGCCGAACCAGAGGATAGCAAGAATCGAAGCGTTCATAATTAAGGAGGTCAGCGGAGAGGATAACGACGCTAGGCGTCCTACTCGAATGGTCGTATCGGTCAATTCATCGCTGGCCTTGCGGAATTTTTTCGTCTCATACGGTTCATTGGCAAAGGCCCGGACAACCCGCACACCGGTCAGCAGTTCGCGCAATCTTGCGGCCAGTGCGTCAAGCTTTTTCTGGACCAGCGCATAGAGGGGCGATGATGCCCGCATAATCCAGTAAAGAACGCCGGCAAACAACGGCAACGCCACGACGACAATCAACCCTAGCCGCCAGTCGATCAGCAAGGTCGCAATGACACTGCCGATGCAGACAAAGGGCGCCCGAATGACAAGCCGAATCGTCATGTTGACCGCCGCCTGCAACTGGGTTGTGTCGGCCGTCAACCGGCTATAAAGGGTGTCGGTTCCGAAGTGGTCGAGCTGGCGACCCGACAGGCGCAAAATTTTGTCAAATAGCGCCGCCCTTAACGTCAGGCCAAAGCCCCTGGCCGCAACGGCGGCACTGTACTGACAAATGCAGGCACTGATCAGGCCGACAGAGGCCGTCAAAAGCATCCAAAGTCCCATTTGTAAAATAAAGGCTGTATCGCCGAGAGCGAGCCCCTCATCGACAATACGCGCCATAAAAATAGGCATGAACAGTTCAAGAACCGCTTCCAACAGTTTGGTCGCGGGCCCTAAAATAAATTGTTTTGTATAGGGCTTTAAAAAGGGTAAAATCGGGCGCAATCGAATCCTCCTAATAATCATGCAATACATTTATAGGATACCACAGGGCCCTATATTTTTCAATGGATTCCCCAAAAAAACCCATTCAGAAGGATGGCATTCTTTTCTTTACCTTTGAAATTTCCTTGACACAGCTTTCATGCATTTGTATTATGAAGAAAAATAGACCGTACGAGGAGAGGTTGCTATGCATTTGCCGTCTTATCCGCTTATTACAGTCGACCCGTATTTCAGCATTTGGTCGAGAAATAATAATCTTTCAGAAGGGGATACAGAGCTGTGGTGCGGAATGAAAAAGCGCTTGACCGGCCTGATTACAGTCGATTCTGTGACCTATTCTTTCTTGGGACAGGCACAAGCCGAACCCATTCCGCAGACTGCGTGCACCGTAACACCCTTTGCAACTGAGTACACCTTTGCCACCGAGCACTTGCGATTGAAAGTGACGTTTTGGACGCCGCTACTGTTTGAAGATCTCCATCTTATGTCTATGCCCTGCTCGTTTGTAGATTATTCGGTGGAATCGCTAGACGGAAAATCGCATGCGGTTACGATATCCCTATCGGCCGGTGCGGAATTCGTTTATGACGGCGAAAAAAAGCCCGTTTCAGCCGAAATCGTTGAACATAAATCCGTGACTTATGCACGTCTCGGTCAGACTGCGCAAAAACCGCTTAGCGCCTCTGGCGACCTGGTCTCAGCCGACTGGGGCTATCTCTGCTTGCAGGGTGGCGAATATTCCTTTGGAAAGACCGACCGTGAGGCCATTACGGCCACCCACCGCTTTCAACTAGACAAAGCCAAAACCGCAACAACAATTTTGGCCTTTGATGACATCGTATCGATCGAATACTTTGGCGAACAGTTGCGCGGACTGTGGACCGAGCGATTCGCGGAAATCGGAGAAGCCATCACATATTGTGCCCAGAACCGCGAAGCACTCTGGAAAAAATTGCAGGCGCAAGAAGCGCGTATGCTCGCCGATGCCGCCGATTTTGGCGAAGACTACAAAAAAATCCTGACTGCCGCGGCGCGCCAGGTGCTGGCGGCGCATAAACTCGTTCGCAATAGCAATGGGCAACTTCTTTACCTTTCGAAAGAGTGCAACTCGAACGGTTGCATCAACACCGTTGATGTTTCTTATCCCGCGGTACCAATGTTTTTGCTTTACCGCCCCGAACTAGTCAAAGCCATGTTGACCGGTGTTTTTGCTTTTTCTCGATCGCCAGTCTGGCAAGCGCGCTATGCGCCGCATGATATTGGCACCTATCCCCATGCTGACGGACAGGTTTATGGCATTAAAGACGAGAGTGATAAGCGCCACATCTTTTTGGGTCGGGACTTTGCAGTTTTTGACGAAAACCTTCAAATGCCGGTCGAAGAATGCGGCAACATGCTAATCCTTTCTTATGCCTATTATTTCATAACAAAAGATTCTTCGCAGATGGCTGAGAATTATGACCTGCTCAAGACCTGGGCTGACTATCTAAAAGAGCAGGGCATTGTGTTGCAAAACCAGCTCTGCACCGACGACTTTGCGGGGCACAGTGAAAAGAATGTCAACCTCGCCATCAAAAGTATAATGGGACTGGCCAGTTTTGCAAAAATATCAGACGTTCTCGGCAAACCGAACAATTTCTTTTCTGTGGCAAAAGACTATGCTGAGCAGTTGTCGTCTTATAGAACCTCAAGCGGCTATCTGCCCTTTTCTTTGGACCAACCGGATCGTTGGAGCCTTAAATACAATCTTGTATGGGACCTTCTGTTTGATTTCCACCTTTTTGAAGCAGACCTTTATGAAGCAGAAACGCAAAAATATCGTAGGGAACTGGATCCTTATGGCATTCCGATCGATAATCGAAAGCATTTTGCAAAAACCGATTGGATGCTCTGGGCGGCCTGCCTTGATAAGACAGGAGAAAATATTGATTTGTTTTCAAAGCGCATTTGTTGCTTCTTGCGCGAAACAGAGGATAAGCAGTGCTTTTCGGATTGGTACGACTCTGTCCTCGCCAAAGGGTGCGGTTTCTGCCACAGGAGTGTGCAGGGTGGGCTTTGGATGCCGGTGCTCAAGCGCAAACTTACCGGCAAATAAGCTCCCAACGGGACGTTCTATTCGGTCGCGCCCAACACAGCCGCAAAGACCTCCATGGTAATTACCATGGAGGTCTTTTAAAAAACTTCGGCCTGATTGTGGCGGGCATCAACGACCATAACCGCCCGAACGAATGGTTGCGGTTTGTCGAGCACCGCGGGAGCTCCCGCCTGCGCCAAACGCTAGCCCAAATCGAAAGCCGAACGCCGTTCTTGCCCAGTCGGATAATTTCCATCAAAGCAGGCAAAACAGCATTTTTGTTTGCCGTATAGCTGTTCTAAATCCGCAATCGATAAAAATTTTAAAGAATCGGCCCCAACTTCTGCGCACAAAGCCACGCCGGCCAGCCGCGCCGCTATCAGCTCGGCCTTTGTCGAGGTGTCAACGCCGTAGCAACATGGAAAAAGAATCTTGGGGGAGGCAATCCGCAGATGTACAGCCGCCGCGCCCGCCTCTTTTAGGAGCTCTACGATCCGCCGCGACGTGGTACCTCGCACCAGCGAATCGTCGACGAGTACCACCCGTTTGCCGGCGACGACCGAGGCATTGACCGATAACTTAAGACGCACTCCCAGTTCTCGCAACGCCTTTGTCGGTTGAATAAAGGTCCGGCCTACATACCTGTTTTTGACAAGCCCCATCTCTAAAGGCAAGCCTGATACTTCACTGTAACCCATCGCGGCCGAAAGAGAGCTATCTGGCACGCCCATGGCCAAATCGGCCTCAATATTCCCATGATCTCTGGCCGCCAACAGCCGGCCGCTCATCTTTCGCACAGCATGGACATTTAGGCCGCCGATATCGCTATCGGGCCGCGAAAAATAGATGTATTCCATGGCGCAGAGGGCTTCGCTGGATGCGCAAAATTCGAT
>CASFAP010000004.1 GCA_949292695.1 uncultured Eubacteriales bacterium
ATACCTTGAAGTACACCCCTTCGTCCTTCTGGTAATCTCCTATGTACTCTGCTCCGTCTACCTCCCGGATCAGTTGCGCAACCGCCATCGATGCAGGCCATGGCGCCGGCCCCTCCTGCTCCGTCATCCCGAAGCCGTCGCCATATGGGCCGTTGTAGGGAATCACCTGCGCGACACCATAGGAAAGGAATATGAGCCAGCTTCTCACCAAGCATTCGCCCTGCGCGGTCAGGGAAGCCATATCCTCCATGGAATAGACCTCGCTCTCGGTCTGATCATACATGGCCGGATAGCCCTGCTCGGTGCAGGCCACCGGCATGGAAATGCCCTTTTCTTTCATCCAGGCCGCCAGATCTTCCAGCCGTGCCGTCGACCAATAGCTCCGCGGTTGCTCTGGAATGCCAGGGAAAGAATAGGCATGGATCGCCACGAAAGTGGTATAATCGAACATTCCTTGATCGTACAAGATTTTCAGCTTATGTACGTCCACGCCAGGGCATCCGCTACCCGCATACCAGCCTGCCCTGTCGGCAGTCAGACGAGCATATCCGCTCGTCTTGACCCACTCGCCCAGAAGCGCGAGATTGCGCTCCTCCCAGTGCTCATTGCCGTGCTCCTGCACAGGGGCCAGGTCGCCCCATTCTTTTTGATAGTAATATGCGGCATTTTGATTTGGCCTTGCATACCGGCCGCCGCCTTGATTGAAAAAGTGCTTGTAGATATCCGATCCCTGCATCTGGATCTGGGCCAGCATGCCATATTTGCGGAACAGCTCTTCATAGCGGATCGGGTCCGTGGGGCCGACGCGGAGATGCCGGATTCCCATTTTTGCATAGTGCGCAATATGTTGCTCCGGCACATAGCGGTTGCAACTCATCCCAAAGTGCGAATCGACCGCCGGCAGACTGCGCTCATGGCGGGTCGTACGGCCGAGACCGATGCGCTTTGTGATTTTTCCACCCGAGTACCGTACGTCATATTCAAAACAGAAATAGCCCAGCTTTTGGTTATCCAAGACGAGGTCCACCTGTTCTGTTGCGCCAGCCGCAACCGTCGCGCGCACGACGCGATTTTCAACCTCTTTTCCATAGTAATCTGTTACCCGAAGGACTACCTCGATTTTTTCGTCTGTTTCACTGCAGTTTTCAATTGTAACAATTACCTTGGCCTGTTCTTCCGGATAGTATAGATATCCGCCCTCCGGAAACACATACCCCAACTTCAGCATACCGTCATCTCCTTTATTTGAAAGCAGTTTTTGCTTTCGTGTTCCCGCCTATTGTAACAGGCGCCGTTTTTTGTTACAACATAAAAAAGTTCCAAAAATGTGTAATAAAAATTTTATGTGTTTTTTTCGTGAAAATAAAAGAACAACCCCGTAAAACGAGGTTGTTTTTAAAAGGATTAACCCAATTTCCAATCGATTGGAGTGAGATTTTCGGCTTTTAAAATTTCATTGGTTTTTGAAAAATGCCGGCAACCCAAAAAACCGTTCGCGGCCGAAAAGGGGCTCGGATGTGCCGCAATCAATTTATGATGCTTCGGATTGCGGATGATAGCCGCCTTATTTCGCGCGTTTGCACCCCAAAGCAGGAAAACAACCGGCGTCGGCTTGCGATCAAGCTCTAAAATAATCCTGTCGGTAAAGGTTTCCCACCCCACGCCGCGATGGCTGTTAGGCTGACCCTGGCGAACCGTCAAAACAGTGTTTAAAAGCAAGACGCCCTGCTCGGTCCAGGGCGTTAAAGTGCCGCCGGCCGGCGGTAAAATGCTGAGATCATCCTCGAGCTCCTTAAAAATATTGCATAGGGATGGCGGCGGGGCAACACCCGGTTGCACCGAAAAACAAAGCCCATGGGCCTGGCCCGGTCCGTGATAAGGGTCCTGGCCAAGGATGACCACCTTCGTATCCGCAAAAGAAGTGTAACGCAAAGCGTTGAAAATATCCTCCATCGCAGGATAGATTCGGCGCGACGCATATTCCCGCTTTAGGAATTCCCGCAATTTCAAATAATACGGCTTTTGGAACTCATCGGCTAAAATTTCATCCCAATCGTTCCCAATCTGAACCATATAGTTTCCTCCTCGCGGAAATTACCTTTTTGCACGTTGGCGGCCATCCCAAAATAAAATACTTTTAAAACATAAAACGTCTGCTTGACTCTTGCTTAATAGGTCTACCACATCCGAAAGTACATGATTGTGGTTCCAGTAGTCATCGTGGTCCAAAAACATGAAATATTCTCCGGTGAACTTATCTTCATGAAATCCATCCTAGCATTTCTACCAATCTTTATAAATCTCAAACAGATGCGTCAGGATCGGCCATTTGTTCATGCAAACAAAATAAGTATACGCGATTACCACATGCCCTGTCAAGCATCCAAAATGATCTAATTGGAAGCTTTCTGGGGTGAACATCGCTCCTGTTCGAGTTGCACAAGTATTGCAAAATCATTCTATTGATTAACACAGTGCCCGAAAGCCCCGTAATATCAAGGCTTCCGGGCACTAAAAGTCCACTTAATTTATTCCCATTCTATCGTAGCCGTCGGCTTCGGCGACAAATCATAGCAGACGCGGTTGACACCCGCGACCTCTTTTAAGATCCGGTCCGTGATCCGCAACAGCACCGGCCAATCGATCTGTTCAATTGTCGCCGTCATGGCATCGACCGTGTTGACCGCGCGCAAAATGACCGGATATTCAAAGCACCGCGCATTGTCTTTGACACCGACCGAACGGAAATCCGGAATCACCGTAAAATACTGCCAGACCTTTTGATCCAATCCTGCATTTCGGAACTCCTCGCGCAATATCGCGTCGGATTCCCGGACAGCCTCGAGCCGATCCCGGGTAATCGCACCAAGGCATCGAACCCCCAGGCCCGGCCCTGGAAAGGGCTGGCGGTAAACCATCTCATCCGGCAGGCCGAGTTGCTTCCCGCATTCGCGGACCTCGTCTTTAAAAAGCTGTTTGAGCGGCTCAACCAACGAGAATTTCAAATCTTCAGGTAACCCTCCGACATTATGATGGGATTTTACCATCTTAGCAGTTTTGGTGCCGCTCTCGACAATGTCGGGATAAATCGTCCCCTGTGCAAGAAAGTCGATCCCCTCTAGCTTCCTGGCCTCTTCTTCAAAAACGCGGATGAACTCTGCGCCGATAATTTTGCGCTTTTGCTCGGGATCAGCTACACCGGCCAACTTCTGAAGAAAACGCTCGCTCGCATCGACGTAGACGAGATCGGCGCCCAATTGCTTTTGGAACACATCCACAACCTGTTCGGCCTCCCCTTTGCGGAGCAGGCCGTGATTGACGTGCACGCAAGTCAGTTGCCGCCCGATCGCCTTTAAAAGCAACGCCGCGACGACCGAGGAATCGACGCCGCCCGACAACGCCAGAAGCACACGGCGGTCTCCAACCTGTTCTCTGACCGCCTCAATTTCGTCGGCAATAAAATTCTGCATATTCCAATTCGGTTCCGCACCGCATTCAGCAAAAATAAAATCGCGAAGCAGTGCTTCCAGAGCCGCCTTCTCTGCCGGCCAGGCGGCGAGTTGCCTTCCGCCGGCGCCCGCATGCGCAACACACAAGATCGGCAATGAGGCCGCGTAAATCTCGCCTCGAACAAAAATTTCCTGCCCATCGACAATATGGTTGGGGCCACCATTGATAATTAGGCCGCGTACATTTGGAATGGCCTTCAGTTCCTCAAGAGTAATATCGTGCGGATAAATTTCACTGTAAACGCCCAATTCGCGTATCGCGCGGGCAATGACGGTGTTCTCTGTGCTACCTAGGTCTAAAATTAAAATACGGTCTTGCTTCATTGAAACAACTCACCTTTCTGGCCAGACGCGTTCGGCCCAATTTCTATTTTCGTTATCTTTGCAAATGCTAAAGCCATTTCTGATAGAACGGCCGGCAAATCCAATCCATGGTTCTGGAAAATAAACCTACTTAATTAATCGGCTTGTCGGTCTTCTAGATTAGGCCCTGTCCATATCATACCATATCAAATGCGTTTTTTCTACCTTTTTTAACTTGCCCAAGGATATTTCTGCCGCATCTTGTTGTTAGGATCCGTTTCCTTTTAAACAATTGGATCACGCAACAGCGCGTGCTTTTTTGCTTTAGCCGTAGAGCATTTCGTTTGACATAGCGCCGGCAAGTAGACAAATTTCTGAGCCCTCTTGGGTTTTCATACTTGCGGCGAAAGCGAGCGTGTGTTATGATCCATAAAAAGGAGGGGCTCGGATGCTTCGCAATTTTAAGGCCGAAGATCTTTGCCAGGTCATGCAGATTTGGCTGGACAGCAATCTTCAAGCGCATGCCTTCATCCCACCAAGATACTGGTATGAAAATTACGATTCCGTGAAAGAGATGATTCCGCGGGCAGAAGTAACCGTATACGAAAAGGAAGGGCAAATTTTGGGCTTTCTCGGAGGTTCCCAAGGCTTTATTGAAGGCATCTTCGTGCGGGAGGACGCGCGGTCCGCAGGCATCGGGCGGGCACTTTTGGATTTTGCCAAGCAGTCCAACAACAGCTTGACACTCGAAGTTTACGAAAAGAATACGCGCGCCGTTGCATTCTACCGGCGGGAAGGATTTCGGATTCTAGCTAGAAATATCGACCCATACACAAAGCAACCTGCGTACCAAATGCTTTGGGAAGCCTAGAGGTGGCGGAACTTTTACCAGCACATGCCCCCTCTTTATGCCATCTGGCAAAAACTAACTTTTGGTAATCCTTTGCGGCAAACTCATTGGGGCCCCTTTCATATGAAAGGGGCCCCTTGCGATTCATTCCTATTTTTTGGCGGCTTTGAGCCGTTTGTCGCACTTAACACTCAGCCAAGTACCGACACTCTGGAAAATCTGCACTATGATTACAAGCAAGATAACAGCAATCAGCATGACTCCATATTGATAGCGGTAGTAGCCGTAGTTGATGGCAATTTTGCCGAGCCCTCCGCCGCCGATGATGCCGCTCATGGCCGAATAGCTAAGAATTGTCGTAATCGCAATGGTCAGATTTGAGATCAGCGATGGCATACTCTCGACGATCAGCACCTTACAAATAATCTGAAAGGGCGAAGCTCCCATAC
Source organism: uncultured Eubacteriales bacterium (assembly GCA_949292695.1). Taxonomy (GTDB): domain Bacteria; phylum Bacillota; class Clostridia; order Oscillospirales; family Acutalibacteraceae; genus CANQSG01. The sequence continues at coordinate 5,112 of CASFAP010000004.1, forward strand.
TCTGGGCCGCTTCAATAATATTGGGGTTGACCTCTCTGAGGCTACTCTCAACCAGTCGTGCGACAAAGGGAAATGCGGCGACGACAAGCGGGACGATGGTGGCTGTAGTTCCGACAGTAGTTCCGAGAATCAGTCTTGAGAGAGGGAAAACCATTACCATCAAAAGAAGAAAAGGGACCGAACGAAGAATATTGACCACAACGTTAAGCGTCTGCAAAAGCCAACGCGGCAACGGCAAAACGCCGTTCTTTTCCCCTGTCGCCAGTAATACGCCGACCGGTAGGCCGATTACGACTGCCAGCGCCGTCGAGAGGACGGTAATATAAATCGTTTCCCAAATGGCAAATGGGATTTCATTTTTCAGGACATCGAGGATCAGTTCCATCGATTCCTCAGAAAAAAGCTTCGAAAACATCCCCTACACCTCCTCGACCGTCAAATCCGGTATTGCTTTTAAATATTCGAGAATCTGCGCCAAAGCGCCATCCTCGTTCGGAACGCCTAAAAGCATGTTACCATAGACCTTGCCGTCAATGGTTCTCGTGGAAGCCGACAAAATATTGAGGAGAATGTTCTTTTCCTTTGCAATGGTGGCAATCAATGGCTTTCCAGTGGCATCCGACCCGCCAAAGACAATGCGAATCCGCGTCTCACCATTTTCGGCCGGGAGCGGCGCCTCCAAATCGGCCGGAAAGACCAGACGTTTCGCCGCTTCAGACTGCGGTTTAGAAAAAATATCGGTTACCAACCCCTCTTCAGCAACCGTCCCGCAGTCAAGGATCGCAACGCGGTTGCAGATTTCCTCCACAACCTGCATCTGGTGCGTAATAACAACGACCGTGATGCCCAATTTCGCATTGATCTCGCGAATGAGGCGCAAGATTGCGTGGGTCGTGTTGGGATCAAGGGCGCTGGTAGCTTCATCGCAAAGCAGGACCTTGGGATCGGTCGCCAGCGCCCGGGCGATGGCGATGCGTTGCATCTGCCCGCCCGAGAGTTGCGCCGGATAGGCGTCGGCTTTATCAGGCAGGCCTACCAACTCCAGAAGCGCTTTTGCGCGCTCCACCGCCTGCGCTTTTTTCACGCCGGCGATTTCGAGCGGAAAGCAGATGTTTTTGAGGCAGGTCCGTTGCATCAATAGGTTGAACTGCTGAAAAATCATGGTGATATCCCGCCGCGATGCCCGAAGCTCTTTGGCGGATAATTTCTCCATCTCGCGGCCGTTCACAATCACTTGCCCTTCGGTTGGACGCTCCAAAAGGTTGATGCAACGCACAAGGGTGCTCTTGCCCGCCCCACTCATGCCGACAATGCCGTAAATATCGCCGTCTTGAATGGTCAAATTGATGTCTTTGAGCGCGTCGAGTGATCCCGATGCGGTTCGAAAGGTCTTGGTCAGATGCTTTAGTTCGATCATGCGTTTCCCGGTCTTTCCGTTTTACTTTTTGATGTCATCGAGGGTGGTGTGGTTCTCGCTGTAAATGCCCATGGGTTCGACGTGAATCGCGGCGGCAGAGACCAGGTGAGTATTGTTTTCGGTGTTAAAATTATCAAGGTAAGGCTTGTGTTGGAAATAATTCGCGTCGATTTCTCCGCTTTCAACAACATTGTTCGGCACAATATAGTCGGTGTATTCCACAATATTGAGGGTAATTCCCCTTTGCGCCAAAATCGTTTTGGCCACCTCGAGAATTTCCGCATGGGGAGTCGGCGAAGCGGCGACCGAAATGGTCGTCCCGTTCAGCGCGTCATAGTTCACTGAAGCGTCAAAGCCGTCGGTCAGGTCGTCTACAACGCTGATCACCGCGCCGTCATACTGCTCGGCGATATAATCGGCGACGTCCTGGCTCTTGAGCGCGGCGACAAGCGCTTTAATTTTATCGGTTGTCTCGTTGCCTTCCTTGACTGCTAAAATATTGGAGTAGGCTGAGGACGAGCCCTCAATGGCCAAAGAATCCTGCGTCGGCTGGATGCCGGCTGGTATGGCATAGTTAGAATTGATGATGGCGTAATCCACGTCCTGCAAAACGTTGGGGATTTGCGCCGCTTCTACCTCGTTGAAGCTGATATTATAAGGATTTTCTTCAATATCGCGCACTGTGGCGGTGATGCCGGCATCGGCCTTCAGTTTAATGAGCCCCTCGGCCTCTAACAGTAGCAACGCGCGGGCTTCATTGGTGGTGTCGTTCGGAACAGCGATGGTAATGCCCTTTTGGGAGCAACCGTTTAGCGCCAAAAGGCCGGTGAGCAAGAGAACAAGGGCCAAAAAATAAGATACTGCTTTTTTCATGGTTATTTCTCCTTTATCAATTCATGGTTTAGATTTTTCCTAAAAAGACAGCATCACATTCGGCCATTCCGGTAATTTGCCCGCAACAATCGCAAAAACAATTCTTTCATCACCGTTACCTCCTCGAAATAAAAAACGGAGAGCAAGAGTGCTCTCCGCGTTTTCCAGCAAAAGGCCAACAAGGTGCAACTAATTCCCCTTAGCAGGCCGGCAAAACAGAAAGCAATCGACAAAAATGAGCGCAACAAGACATGTGCATACGCACACGCAACATTCGTCCCATGTTTGTCGCGCACAACGCCTTCATGCTTGCCTTCCCCTTCTTTCACTTTAAATTGTAGGAAGTATAGCACAGATTACAGAATTTGTCAATCCTTTTCTTGATTTTTGGCCGGATCTTCGCACAGCGATGCGAGCGTAACGCCCGAAAGGTACGTTTCAATCAGCTGATTCAATTGCTTCCACATCGGCAAGGTAAGGCAATTTTCTGCTCGGTCGCATCCATTGCCGCCGTCGCTGAGGCACGCGACCGGCGCTATCGACCCCTCTGTCAGACGTAGCACCTCGCTCACCGTAATCTGCTCCGCTGGCCGCGCCAGACGGTAGCCCCCTTCTTTGCCGCGGCTACTCTCCACTAGTTTTCCCTTATGCAAAAGCGAGACTATGGTTTCAAGATATTTGAAAGAGACGCCCTGCCGCGCACAAATCGCCTTGAGTGAAACAAAAGCTTCGTCGCTGTGAAGCGCCAGATCGAGCATGACGCGCAACGCATACCGGCCCTTGGTCGAAACCATCATGCGCAATTCCCCCTTTTTTATTATATTACCATAAAACCAGTAGGATTTCAACCGGCACCTGCCCGCCTTCCACCGCACATATTTTCTGGTGTCAAAGCCCCTCGACTTGGCAGACCACCGTCCCAGTCGCCCTAAGCGAATAACCTTCTGGTGTATGGAGGCGCTCCAAATACTCGTAAGTAACGCTTTGCTCACTTTACGCCCCATCTGTTTTCTGGTATCATACACTTAGCATAGATTTGCAATCAAAAAAGGGAGGGTCAATTTTGGTATTGAATACCGGGCTCCGCACGGATATCCCCGCGTTTTATAGCGATTGGTTTTACGCAAGGCTACGCGAGGGTAGCGTGCACGTACGCAATCCCTATCGTCCCGAACAAGTGACAGTATACCGACTGTCGCCCGATGTCGTCGACTGCATCGCCTTCTGCACGAAAAACCCCGCGCCAATGCTGGCCCGTCTTGGAGAATTAAATGCATATCGCCAATTTTGGTATGTCACGATTACGCCCTACGGCGCCGAAATCGAACCAGGTGTGCCACCTGTTGAAACGGTCATTGACAGCTTTCGGCAACTCTCCAAGACTTTGGGGCCGCACGCGGTCGGCTGGCGATATGATCCCATCTTTTTGAACGCGACCTATTCGCTGGCCCGGCACATAGAAGCTTTTTCAGAGATTGCTTCGGCCCTTCGCGGATACACCGCGATCTGTGTCATCAGTTTTATAGACCTTTATGCAAAGACAAAGCGCAATTTTCCAGGCATCGAGGCCGTCTCTAAAGCCGATCAAATCCAGCTCATAAAATCTATGGTTTCGATTGCCGCGCACAATGGAATGGCCCTTAAAACCTGCGCCGAAGAGAAGGATTTGGCTTACCTTGGCGTCGATTGCGGCGGTTGCTTGACGGCCGATGTGTTATCGAAGGCCATCGGCGTGAATTTGCGTCCGCCGGAAAACCGAAAAGGGCGCGCCGCATGCGACTGCCTGCTCTCGGCCGACATCGGCGCCTACAATACCTGTCCGCACCTTTGCCGGTATTGCTATGCGAACTTCGATCGTCAGACCGTCTTGCAAAACAGAAGCCGGCACGATCCTACATCGCCCTTCCTCATCGGCCACGCCCATAAGGGCGATATCGTCCGCCAGGCTCGGCAGGAAAGCTGGATCGACCTGCAAACGCCACTTTTTTAAGGCAAGTTGATCATAAAGAACCTCTTACCGCCGTCCGCTTGAAATTGCGGCCATGTCGTATGCATAAAAAGAATGGGGCGCTCATTTTAGCCTTCCCTTTTGCCGGCTAGCGAAATATGCTTTCTCTAAGCTTTTCTTGCAAGCAATGAGCGTTCCCATTTTAAATACGCTTTGGTGATTCATACCTTTGTAACTTTAGATTCTGAATGAGATCAATCAAGAAGGAAGAGATCGTAACTGTCAACACCGAAAATGCGATTCTCATAAAAGGAATGTAGGTCAAGGAAAGCCCTAGTACAAGCAAGTCGGTGAATAGATATGCGCGCGATAACCGCCAATGTGTAACATTTGAGATTGTAAGCGCCAACGCGTCATCTCCGCCGCTGGAGCCCCCCTGCCGTACGATCATACCAACTCCGATGCCGACAAAAACACCTCCAAGGATGGCGGCAAACAACGGATAAGCTGTTAGATCAGGAAGCATTCTCGGGAATTGATCCCAAAATTTATAGCAAATGGAAACACTGATCGTCGATAGCATCGATATTTTGATAAATCTTCCGCCCAGGTAACGATATGCCAGCAGGTAACAGGAAAGGTCCAATATTGGCGTTATCACGGCAGGTGGGATTGCCAACCAATGCTCTGCCAGTAACATCATACCAATTACACCGCCCTCCGTGATCCCGGTTTGCTGATGAATATTATGAATGCCAAATGTGCAGATGGCCGCCCCAATGAAGATGAAAGCCGTCTTCTTCCATGATAAACCTTCCTTCAATTTTCGCGTTAAAACAGTTAATGGCTTCTTTGCCATAAGTGTCCTCCTTGTAAATTGGGCCTTGCAATGTTATTATAAAGGATATAGTTACTATAGTGTCAAGGAGGCTTTATGGAAAATTTATTTTCAATTGGCGAAGTTTCAAACTATCAAAAAATTTCCAAGCAAACACTGATCTATTATGATAAAATCGGCTTGTTTCGCCCTGCTTATGTCGATCCAAACAACGGCTACCGCTATTACAGTGCTAACCAGCTCGATTGCCTCGACACGATTCTTATATTAAAAAGAATCGGTTTTTCTCTCCAGCAAATCCGTGAGCACATGCAGTATTATAATATTGACAGTAGCCTCGTCGCTCTAAAAAAGCAACTTTCCTCCATTGACCGGCAGATTTTAGAGCTAAACTTAATTCGAAGTCGAATAAAACATCGCTGTGAACAAATGGAACAAGCCAAAACGTATCGACGGCAGGAAAGCAAAATCGTTGAAGAACAAGCAAAAGAGCAATTTCTCTTTACCAGAGCGGTGGAAAAACCATATACCTTAAGGGAAATCAGTATTGCAACCAAACAGTGCTTTGCCGATTCTTTCCAGCAACAATTGCCGATTTATTTTCAATGCGGCGTAATCGTCCCGCTCGAGCATATAAAGCAGGGCCGTTGCACAGAAGCTACTTCCGTGTTCCTCCAGATTGAAAAAATTGGCCGTGCCAATAATATCAAACGGCTCCCAGCCGGCAAATGCGCCAGTATCTATCATATCGGGGATTATCCGTCGATTGGCCGTTCCTATCAGAAGCTCTTAGATTATTGCGAAGCCAACGCATTAAAAATCATATCCGACTCTTATGAATTCTGCATCAACGACTATCTCACTTCCGACGACGAAACCGAATACATCACCAAAATCGTGTTTTATGTGGAAGCAAAAAACGGCGACCCTGCGCACAGCTAAGGATTAACCCATAAGATGGCGATATAAAAACAGGCCCAAAGCACTACGCCTTAGGCCTGTTTCATTTTATTTAAAACCCAGAATGTCACTGTTCTGTTGGGTTATTGCAAAATTATTTCCATCCTGCCTTGCCCTCAATTTGCATCACTTTTCCGCCATAAAGAAAAACCTGCGGAATCCGAGCACCACTTCGCCGCTCTTTCTGACAGGATATATTTCCTTCACTTTGTCTAGAATTTCATTTTCAAATTCTGCCCCCCGTTTGTCACCAAGCGCATTCAGATAGGGCCTCAACCTCGTTCCCTTTACCCAATCTACCAACGCCTTGTGCTCGGCCAAGGGATGATAATATTTGATTTCCCAGATATCGAAATCAGATGAACAACCCGTTAAAATATCATAATATTCAGGAGGAGTAAGCGTTCCATTCGCTGGCATCGGTATATCCCGAAGGCCCCACTTGGGTTCATCCGCCACCTCACCGATAAGCCGGAACAACGGCTCATCTCCATTCATCGGAATCTGAACCGCTAAAACGCCGCCGTCGTTTAGCCTTTCCATCAAGGCGGGAATCAGCGCGCTGTGATTTGGAATCCACTGAAGGCAGGCGTTTGAAAAAATCAAATCGTACTTGCCCTCCAAGACTAGTGCATCACAGAGGTGAAATGCAATGTCAGGGTGTTCTTTCCGGGCCCTTTCAATCATACTAGGTGAGTTATCAATTCCGATGATTTCCGCTCCTGGAAAGATTTGTTTCAGTACAGCGGTACTGTTCCCGGGTCCGCAACCGATATCAACAATGGTTTTGGGGTCCCGATTCGTCACGCGCATAGCCAAATCTACTGCTGGCCTAGTTCGTTGATTATTAAATTTCAAATATTGGTTTGCATTCCAGTCTGCCATATGCCCACCTCGCTACAAAGAAGAGAAACATTTAAGGTTGCTAGCCTTGTTTTGCAAGCCGATAACTTTCATCGATCCGCCTACACAGCTCATCTGTCGATACGCTTCCGTCAAGCAACACCGTGTACCAATGCTTCTTGTTCATATGCCAGCCGGGGTAAAAGTGCTCTTTTGCAACCGTTTCTTGCATGAGCTCAGGCCGAATACGCAGGTCGATGATCTCAACAATCTCGGTAGAATCAAAACCCAGTCTGTTCTTCTGTACCGACAGAATCGCACCATACCATTTTGCGTTGTCATTCCTGCGCCAAACAGCGTTTTTAGGAAATTTCTTCCACAAATATTCTAACTCATCGCCAAACCTGTCCCGCACGTAAGCAATAAGCTCTTTTGCTTGAGCGGTTTTAAAAACATTCGGATCAAAGCACCGCTCGGCAATCTCACGCAATACATCTTCATATTGACTTCTAACACCACCCACAAAGCCGCCTGATGCTCCCTCTACAAGGTGCAATGAGTATGGCTCGTCAAAGGCAGGGTCATACACCTGAGTTCTAACTTCTCCAGCATCATTTACAGTAACGTGCATTTTGAATCCGCTGTCGGTCAGGACGGTTTTATACACGTAGCATCTACCTTCCCGCCAAAAACCAAACTTTACGAGCTTCTCAGTATTCGCCTTTCTGTTTTCGAAAATATCCGAAACCCCATCAGCCATATATACCGACAACCTCCCAACAAGCTTTCTCGGTTTGGGTGCAAACCAGCATTTTTAGTATGCCATATTTTATTGAAGCTTGCAAGGTGTTCCGAGCATTGTCCCTAAACCCCGTCGTCCACTTTAAAACTGTGCCTGAATGAACGTTCATTCAGGATAGTAATTTCTCGCAGTAACGTTTCGATTGCCTTAAAATAACAAAAGGCCCTTAGCCATATACCCAGCTAAGAGCAAGATAATATAGATCATTAAATATAAGCAAAAAGAATTTTTCTTTTTCTTTAAAGTTCACCTAACAAAGGAAATTCTGGCAATCTTATCAAAACAACTTTTGCAAACCTTGCTTTATATACTCTGGAGCTTTTTGTGACTATTCGAACTCGACAAAGCCTAATCAATTTTGCTTAGAGATTATTCTCTGTCGTATTCGTGGTGCTTTTGATTATTTGATGTGTCCATATTATCCTGCCTATATGGGCTAATGTTATCAGTTTGTTATCGGGGTTGATAACACTTACCCTGTAGCTATGGATAATAGCAATCTATACCACCTCAAATTATAAGCGTTTTTGCTTAGAAAAGCAAGAGATTTTGTATTATTATCAAACATATAGGCGTAGGTGGTTCATTCAGGAATTAATACATCTCCATCGGAGATTGTTGCCTTAAATGCCGAAATTACACCTGCAATGGTGTTACCACTGGTCTCATCAATTTCGCCTTCATAGGAAATTTGCACGATATCACCAACCTTGACAATTCCATAATCTACATAACGGGAGATACGAAGGTCATTTAGCAGAACCTTGTAGGTGATACCGTCTGCCGGACTCTTGCACAGAATAGAATCATCCACCAAG
>CASFAP010000005.1 GCA_949292695.1 uncultured Eubacteriales bacterium
AAACGCGAATGAACAGGCAAAATAAAAAACTGAGCCCGGAACGCGAATTGCGTCCGGGCTCAGCCTGGAGCGGATGACGGGAATCGAACCCGCGTACTCAGCTTGGGAAGCTGATATTCTACCATTGAACTACATCCGCGAACTTGCAGTTACCAGTATACCATAAAATCCGAAAAAATCTAGAGGTTTTTAAAAAATTTTTTTAACCCTCAAAAGAAAAACTTCGACTATCTTGGAACAGTGGATCTTTGCCGGACTGTTATTGCCATTGCTTTCAAAAATAATCCAAGTACCCATTGGGCGCTTGATTACTGTGCATTGGCAAAGTAAAAGCTTCGCACGCGAATTGCATGTCGAAGCTCCCCGCCATAAATTTGTTAAAAATGCCTGCTTTCAATTGAGTCTCAGAGGTAGAAAATAACGCTGAACCCAAATGAATTGGGCTCAGCGTCACGCTGTACGATGTAGCAAAAAGATGCCTCATTCTTTTTGCTGATGGACTTGAACCTCCGAACCACCGAAAAAGATTGGTAGCGACAGCGAACCGTCGCGAGGGCGTTTCGGGCCGAGCAGGTGAGCCGAACGTGATCTTTTGCGGAAAGGGGCAATGCCCGCGAGCATCCGCAGTGCGGGATACAGCGAGGACATGCCGGCGTAACGGTCGGCGAGCAACAAGGCGGTTTATCCGCCGCCGACGGAGCCGGGCACCGCAGGAGGGCAGGCAAGGAAGCGGGCGTAGACGTCTTTTGACGCCATCGGCAAAAAAGAAGTCGGAGCAAAGCGGGCTTTGCTCCGACGTGGCTGGGGTGGCAGGATTCGAACCTACGAATGCAGCAGTCAAAGTGCTGTGTCTTACCGCTTGACGACACCCCAAAATATAAAGTGGGGTGGATAATCGGATTCGAACCGACGGCCTCCAGAGCCACAATCTGGCGCTCTAACCAACTGAGCTATATCCACCACAAAGACAGGCCAAAAAACCTGACAACGCTTATTATAGCAATTGGCCCATTCTTTGTCAATAGAAAACTTGCCTTTTTCTATAACTCAAAATCGGCTTCGGTAAAGTGCTCTGGCTCAGGCCCGACGCGGGGTATACGCTTTAAAACGTCGTATTTGTAACGCCGGCAGTGCCCATCGGGCGAGACAACCCCCTTGCGGCGGCAGAGAATTTCGTCGGTGGCGGGCGCCGGGGTGCCAAAGGCGCAATACTTGCAGGCTGGCGGAATCTCTTTGCTGAAAATCTGTTTTGCCAACGCGTTTCACCTCAGGGCTATTATAACAGATGCTCGGTTAGAATGCTATAGAAATCTCTGGGGCCGGCGGTCTGAAACGTAAAAAAGTAAAACAAGGCAAAGAAACAAAAGCGCCAGGGAAGCGGCCAAGGAGACCGAAGAGTCGGCAAAAACCGCGCCGACCTGATTGCTGATTGTCTGGACTGACTGCGGGAACAATTTGAGCAAAAGCCAGAAGATCCCGGCCGATATCCCGCCGTGCAAGAGCCGGTAGCACATGAATTTCAAATAGTTCGGTCGGATTTCGCCGCAGACCGAAAGCACCTGGCAGTGGACGCAAAACCCCGCCCAGCCTAAAATAGCCGCGATGAGAATGTAATGATTCGAAGCGCTGATGACGGCCGTCGTCACTTCGAGCAGGGCGCTGAGAAGGGAGGTGGCAAAGGCAGGCAGACCGCTGATGCCGAGAAGCGACTGGATGGTCGAGAATAATACGACCCATGCGCAAATGCCAAAAATAGCGGATGCGGCGTCGGCGGTGGCTGAAACAAAAGCGTCGGAGACCGGAGGCGGGTTGGTGTTTCCTTGCACCATGGGGCAGAAGGTGAGTTTTTTGCGCATGCGAAGCCCTGAAATGACGGCGAGCAAAAGAGAAGCCAGAATATGCGCTACAAGCAACAGAAGCCCCAGGTTTCGATTGTGTAAGATTCCGGCCCCCACCGCTACGACGACAAAGGCCGGGCCTGCGTTGACAGAATAGCAAATCATTTCTTCGGCCTGCATCTGACTGATCTTTTTTTGATTGTAGAGCTCGCGGATCAGGCGCGCGCCGACGGGATAGCCGCCGATAAAAGACATAAAAAGGGCTAGGAATGCCTCGCCGTTCAGAAAAAAGAGGGCCTTGGAAACAGGTTCGCAGAACCGGCCGAAAAATCGTAGAATCCCCGATTTTGATAAGAATAACGCGACCACGGCAAACGGGAACAAAGAGGGGATGATGACCTGGCCACAGAGGACAAGGCCGTTCACCGCTCCGTTAATCGATTCCTGCGGCGCGGTGAATAGAAGCGTCAGAAGCCAAACACACAAAAGAAAGGCCGCGCCATGCCAGAAACGGAACCGATAGGTTTTTGACACAAAAATCACCTCTCAATATCTATATGCAAAAAGGTATGATTCTAGGCTTTCTGACATAGTTTTTAAAGTACGAAAACTATGTCAGAAAGGAAATGGTTATGGCAAAACGGATCAAGAGCGGATGTCGAAAAAAAAGGGATCGGATTGATCTGTTTGGTCGAACACTCGAAATGCCGGGCGGAATCCTCGATAAAAACGCCCACATCGAACTGCTCTCAAACAAAGAGGCGGTCGTAGATGGATGCCATGCAATCATCGAATACTGTAATGACCGCATCAAGCTCAACATTGGCCACGGCTCGGTTTGCTTTACGGGCCGCAACCTGGAAATCACTTCTTTGAATGAAAATGGCCTGGTGATCCGGGGCTTTTTGCTTTCCCTGGAATTTTGTATGTAGGGTGATAGAGCCATGCTGTTTGTCAAGCTGTATCGACTGCTGATGGGCGTCGTCACCGTCGTGTTCCGCGGTGAATTTGCCGAACGCCTTTTAAATTTATGCGCCAAAAACCGGATCTCGGTTTGGGATATTGCGCGAGACGACGATACCATCACGGTCAAAATGGTTGCCAAGGACTTTAAAAAGCTGAGGCGCGTCCGGGCCAAAAGCCACATTCGCGTGAGACTGCAGGCCAAGTGGGGCCTGCCCTTTGTGTTGCGCAAATATCGAAAACGCTTTGGCTTTTTGTGCGGAATCGTGTTGTTTTTTGCCTTATTAAATTTCCTCTCTTCCTTTGTCTGGAGCATCGAAGTGCAAGGAAATCAAAAGATCACGACCGAGGCCATTCTTGCCGCCTGCCGCGAAATCGGCATCGAAGAGGGAATGCCCATTTCCCAATTAGATGCGCTGGACCAGCGCGTAGAAATGCTTTTGCACATCGACGGTCTGGCCTGGGCCGCCCTCAATTTGGAAGGATGCCACTTGACGGTTGACGTTACTGAGGCGGCGCCTGAGCCGGTCGAAGAAGACAATTCTCCCTGCAATTTGAAGGCTACAGCCGACGGCGTCATCAAAAATGTCGAGGTGACGGCCGGAACCGCTGTCGTGAAGGTGGGGGAAGCAGTGCGCGCAGGCGATTTGCTTGTGTCGGGTGCCGTGGAATACAAAGACGGCCAGACCGAGCTCAAAAAAGCTGATGGTCGCATCCTGGCTGAGACCGAACGCGCCCTCCGCGTGGAGGTGCCTTTGCGGGAAACAAAAACGGTCCGGACCGGGAAGGTGACCCGCAAAAGCGTACTCAAAGTGTTTGGAATTTCTATGCCGCTCTATCTTGGCACTACAAAGGGGCCATATGAACGCGAGGTCAAGACCGAACATGTGCGTTGGTTCGGAAAATACCTGCCGATTTATTATACAACTGCGTCCTTTTATGAAACGGTCGAACAGGAA
>CASFAP010000006.1 GCA_949292695.1 uncultured Eubacteriales bacterium
CGGTAGTTCTTGACAAAAAAATGTTTTAATGATATACTTTTTGAGTTAGATGTTACCGAAGGTCATCGGAGACATTAACATCCTTGCCGGTTGAATTCCAATTCCGGCCAAAGTCCAAAAGGAGGTGTATTCAGAATGGAGAAAATAGTGAGTTCTTATGAAACGATGTTCATCATTGACAACCGTTTAGATGAAGCGGCAACCAAGGCCATCGTTGAAAAATTCACCGCCCTGATTTCCGAAAACGGCACAATTGAGTCCGTAAACGAATGGGGCAAGAAAAGACTGTCTTATCCGATCAACGATCAGAATGACGGCTATTATGTTTTAATAGACTTCAGCTCAAGCCCGGATTTCATATCGGAATTAGACCGTGTCTTCAACATTACCGAAGGCGTTGTCCGTTCCATGACCATTAAAAAATAAGCAAATTAAAATTTGGGAAAGGAAATACTATGGCAAGCTTGAATCTCAATAAAGTTGTTTTAGCCGGACGCATTACAGCAGATCCCGAACTCAAGACGACCCAAAGCGGCATTTCGGTTACAACCTTTTCTTTAGCAATTAATCGCCGCTACTCCAAAGACCGTGAGCAGCAGCAAGCAGATTTTATTACTATTGTAGCATGGAGAAACACCGCGGAATTCATTACCAAATATTTCAGAAAAGGTAGCGCCATTTGTATTACCGGATCGATCCAAACCAGAAGTTGGACCGATAATCAAGGCAATAAACGCTATGCAACCGAAGTTGTCGCCGATGAAGCAATATTTGTAGACAGCAAGTCCGATTCTGCTCCGGCGCAAACTTTCGGAGAGGCGCCCGCCTCCTATGCTGCACCGTCGGCGGATCCCGCGCCGAATTTTGAGGAGATTTCCGGCGACGACGATTTGCCGTTTTAATCCTCGCATAGTGCATTGCTCATTCTAAATAAGGAGGGAAATTCATAATGGATAAAGAAAAAGAAGTCAAAGAGCCCCAGCAGCAACAGCAACAGCAGCAAAGACCGGTTCGTACTGCCGGCCCGCGCAGAAGAAAAAAAGTTTGCGCATTCTGTGCTGAAAAAGTGGAGTGTGTTGACTATAAAGATGTGGTAAGACTCAGAAAATATGTTTCCGAGCGTGCTAAAATCCTGCCCCGCAGACTTACCGGCACCTGCGCAAAACATCAGAGACAGCTCACCACCGCAATCAAACGTTCCCGCTATATGGCTTTAATGCCTTATATCAGCGACTGAGAACGAAACACCAGTCAAAAAAATGCAGAGGATATCAAAAACCTCTGCATTTTATTTTTGCCTCAGGGCAATGTGTTAAAATAAATTTATCCTTTTTGATGATAAATCGCTTCAAACCGGGCATAGGCATCCGCATCGGCCGTGCGGATCATCTTGAGCAATTCCTCATCTCCCATAACCGTATTTCTGCCCTTGACGTATTCAGCATCAACCATTTCTTTCACCTGCTTGCAGAGTTCGCACTGCTTCGGCACCGCATTTTCTCCCTTCAGATGAAAATATCCGTTAATCCAATGGGCAATTCCGGCCAAGCCGCTATGCGAATCAATCGAAACCTTCGCCGGACGGTTTAAGATTTTTTCGGTATCAAAGATATTATAAATCTCCTCGTCTTTAAGCAAGCCGTCTGCATGAATTCCAGCCTTGGTTACATTGAAGTTCCGGCCGACAAAGGGCGTGCGCGGCGGGATTTCATATCCGATTTCCTGCTCAAAATAATCAGCAATCTCGGTAATAACCGACAAGTCCATTCCGTCGGTACTTCCGCGAAGCGATGCATATTCAATCGCCATGGCCTCCAACGGGCAATTTCCCGTACGCTCTCCGATTCCAAGCAGGGAGCAGTTTACACCGGAGCATCCGTAAAGCCAAGCGGTAGCCGCGTTGCTTACCACCTTATAAAAGTCGTTGTGCCCGTGCCATTCCAACATCTCTGCTGGAATGCCCGCATAATGATTTAAGCCGTAAATAATTCCCTGCACGCTGCGCGGGAGTGCCGTTCCGGGATAAGA
>CASFAP010000007.1 GCA_949292695.1 uncultured Eubacteriales bacterium
GCCGAAACCAAAATCATTGACGGCTTTCTGCGTTAATCAAAGAGGCATTTTGCGCGCAAAAATGCCTTTTTTCTTTTTTGCGCCGCTGGGCGGCCCCAAACCCTCTCCGATACAACCTCTCGAATTTTTCGCACTGACCTAGTGCGCGCCAAACCATCGCCGAAGCAAACTTCCAAATTCCTTCTGCGTCGTCCTATTTCGAACCGCCGCTAAATTATAAATTCGATTTTTTCTTCACGGCTGGCCGGTTTTTAACCGCCGCCAAAATGCGGATTTCATATTTTCCACTTGACCGACTGGCCCGGCTCCGCACCGCCGCCAAACAACCTTTTAATTTTTCCACTCCGTCTTGGCGCGCTCCAAACCATCGCCGAAGCAAACTTTTAGATTTCTTCTGCGGCGTCTTACTTCACATCGTCACTAAAATAAAACGGAATTTTTCTCTCGCCGCCTGAATCTACTCCACGCCGGCCGAATGATCTCTGATTTGGCCCTGGACTTAACGCTGTATTGCAGGCGCTTCGCAATACACTCGCACAAGGTGGCGGCAGTTTCCCATCCTATGCCAAGGAGGGTTTTTATGGCGCGAAAAATCAAAAAATGGATCGTCATCGTTTCGGTCGCCGCCGGCCTGTCGGCGGTTGTGCTCGGTACTTTGGCGCTCCTTGTTTGGAACGGCATCATTTTGCTCAACAATCCGTCCAAAACTGACTATCCGGTCCGCGGAGTCGACGTCTCCTCCTATCAAGGAAAAATCGACTGGCAGGTGCTGAAAAAGGAAGGCATATCTTTTGCCTTTTTAAAAGCCACCGAGGGGAGCCAACACATCGATTCTTACTTTGCGGATAATCTGGAAGGAGCTAGTGCCGCCGGACTCGCCGTCGGCGCCTACCACTTTTTCAGCTTTGAAAGCTCTGGCAAAGCGCAGGCCGAGCACTTTATCCGGACCGTGCCAAAGGATGCGCTGGCCCTCCCGCCGGTCATTGATTTCGAGTATTATGGCGATTTTGAAAAGAATCCACCGGATAAAGCCGCTGTACTCGCCGAGCTCGACTGCATGATCGAGCTGTTATCTGCCCACTATGGCCGAGCGCCCATCCTTTATGCGACCGCCCCCTCCTATGAACGCTATCTCGCCGGAAATTATCCTGAAAATGACATCTGGATTCGCGCTGTCTATTCGAAGCCCAACCTTTCAGATGGCCGGGCATGGACCTTCTGGCAATACACCAACCGCGCCCGTCTCGCCGGCTATGAGGGTCCCGAGCGTTTCATCGATCTGAATGTCTTTTGCGGTACAAAGGCAGAGTTCGAGGCCTATTTGAACAAATAATCGGCAGATATGCACAAAATATGCCGCTCCATACAAAAAGCGCTCAAGTGCCGCGCCAGGCCGGCGGCAACCAAAACGGCGGCGATCCATTTTTTGCTTTTTATGTTAAAAATCCACTTTTACTGCAGGTAGAAGGGCAACCGCAATCAGAGCCACCCATGGAAGAAGTGAAACCCCCATCTGTTCCCAGACTTTCTGGCGAACAAATGGGGGATTCTTTGCTTTTTAGGCCCTATGCAATTTTTATTCAGCCGAATCTTCCTTGCCGGAAAATTCGGTTTCATCCGCGGCGGCCGCATCATTCGCCGCAGTTGGTTCGGCTGTCGCCTCTTGCGCTTCGGCTGGCTCACCGGTTGCTTCTACGGCGGCCGATTCCGCGGGCATTTCGGCCGGTTGTTCCTTCGCCGAAGACTCGGCTACCGGTTCAGTCACCGGCTCCTCCTTTGCGGAAGAATCGGCTTCCGGTTCAGCGCCTGTCACAGAGGCCGGCTTGGCCGCCGCGAACTCCGATGCGGATTCATACGGCGCCGTCGCCTCTTCCGGCAATAAGGCGCGGATCGACAGGCTGACGCGCTTTTTCTCGGTGTCGATGTTGATGATCTTGGCGTCGACCTCTTGCCCAATTGAGAGCTCATCCTGCGGCTTGGCGACATGTTTGTTGGCGATCTGGGAAATGTGGATCAGGCCGTCAACGCCCGGCAAAATGCGGGCGAACGCACCGTAATCGGTCATGCTGACAATCTTGACCCGAACCGTATCGCCGACCGCGTATTTGTTTGTGAGGATGGTCCAGGGATTGTCCTCCGGTTTTTTATAGCCGAGCGAAATTTTTTTCTTCTCGGGATCCAAGCCCTTAATATAAACCTCGACCGTATCGCCGACCGAAACGACCTCGGCCGGATTTTTGATTCTCTGCCAGGAGAGTTCCGAAATGTGGATCATGCCGTCCACACCGCCGAGATCGACAAATGCGCCGTAGCTCGTCAGCGATTTTACCACGCCGGTGTATGTATCACCGACACCAGCAGTCGCCCAGAACTTTTCTTCAGCCTCTTTGCGGGCTTCGCGCAATACCGAGCGGATCGATCCGACGGCGCGGCGGCCGCGGCCGATTTCAATGATGCGGAACTGCACTTCCTTGCCTTTGAGCGCGTCGAGCGATTCTCCGCGCGAGGCTGTCGCCTGCGACGCCGGAATAAAGACGCGCACACCCTTGCACATCACGACGACGCCACCCTTGATGACGTCCGCGACGACGCCCGAAAGGATTTCTTGCGAATCCTTCGCGGCGACTATATCGTTCCAACCGGCGATTGCATCGAAGCGACGCTTGGAGAGCATGGCGATTCCTTCCTGATCATTTGTGCGCAGGATGATCAGATTGAGCTTATCGCCAACCTTGACCGCATCCATCAAATTGACGTTGGGGTCGCTGGAGTACTCGCTAGCGGTAACGTATCCCGCCAAGCCGCGGCCGATATCCACCTGGATTTCGGTCGGGCTGACAGCCAGAACCGTTCCGACCACTTCTTGGTCTGTATTCAAGCTGTTAAGAGAAGCCTCAAACGCCTCTTCGTCCGTCATTTCTTCGAAGCTTTTCTGAACGGATTTCATCTCCTCCACTTCCTGTTCAGCACCCGGTTGCAAAATTTCCGACATGGTTTGAATAACCTCCTTTATGATTCCCGCAGGCGTCGACGCGCCCGCGACAACCCCAACCCGACGCGATGCGGAAAACCATTCCGCCTTGAGTTCGGCCGCCGTCTCGACAAAATAAGTCTGCTTACAATTGGCCTCGCAGACGTGGAACAGCTTTGCTGTGTTGGAGCTGTGCCGCCCACCGACTACAACCATCGTATCGCTTATCTCTGCCAACTTTGCGGCCTCCGCTTGCCGGGAGGCAGTTGCATTACATATTGTATCAAATATTATCGCATTTGTACATACCTTTTTTAAAATTTTTTGGCAGGCCCGCCAGACGCCGGCATGGAGCGTCGTCTGCGAGACGACCGTCAAGGGCGCGCGCCCCCATTCCGGATGGGCCTCTAGTAGTTCCTGCAAAGCCGCTTCATCCGAAAAGACGTAAGACGCCCCTTCGCAGTGCCCACGAATCCCAACGACTTCTTTGTGCGCCGCATCCCCAGCGATCAGCACGGTCCGCCCCGCCTGTGCGGCTTCCCGCACGATTTTATGGATTTTTGCGACAAATGGGCAGGTCGCGTCGGCCAGTTCTACGCCGCGCGCGGCCGCTTCTTTGTAAACCGACGCCGGCACGCCATGCGATCGAATGACAAGGACCTCGCCCGGCTTCACTTCCTCCACGCGCTCGACGACCCGCACGCCGCGGGAAGCAAGCTCGGCGACCATCTGGTCGTTATGGATAATCGGCCCTAAGGTGCAGACCCGTTCGCCCTGTTCGAGTAAATCGAAGACCATCTGCACCGCCCGGTTGACGCCAAAGCAGAATCCGGCCGTTTTGGCAAGGGTAATGCTCAATATCCCATCTCCCACATCTTTGTAATCTGCCCCATAATCGTGTCGCTGACCCGCCTCAGCTCGTGCCGGTAGTCGGACTGGTCGATCTGCAGTTGTTCGGCCGGAATCAACGTGCCGAAGCGGAGCGTCGTCTTCTTAAAAAAGCGGAACCGGCCCGGACGATAGATCGATACCGGCAACACCGGCGCGCCGGTCGTAGAGGCGATCAGCGCCACGCCCGCCTTTGCGCGGATAGGCGGCCCTTCAAAATTGCGCGTCCCTTCGGGGAAAATCCCCATGACATCTCCCCGCCGAACCACATCCTGACCGGTCTTGATGGCCGTCGTGTCGCCCTTTGTCCGCCTGACGGCAAAGGCTCCCATCTTTGAAATAAACCAACCGACGATTTTATGCCGATACAGGTCCTCCTTCGCCATAAAATAGATCTGGCGCGGGAAAATCGTTGCCAGCAAAAAAACATCGCTGAAAGAAGTGTGATTCGCACATACGATCACACTGCCCTCCATCGGGATATTCTCGCGCCCGATCACCTTTGTCGGGCAAAGCAAACGCACAAAGGGCGTCACCACCGCTCTCATAAAGCGATAAAAGGGCATCATCCGAATCTTCTGTTTCATAACCGATCCTTCACAACCTTTAATAATTGCGCGACTGACTGCTCGAGCGTGTTGCCCGTCGTATCCACGACAACTGCGTCCGGCGCAGGCTTTAGCGGTGCGACCGCACGGTGCGAATCGTTGTACTCGCGCGTCTTTATATCAGCGAGCACCGCCTCATATGTTGTGTCAATTCCCTTGCCCAACAGTTCCTGATACCGCCGCATCGCCCGTTCCTCGGGCGATGCGGTCAAAAAGATCTTTACCTTCGCCCGCGGGAGGACAACGGTGCCGATGTCCCGCCCGTCCATCACGACATCATGCGTCCGCGCGAGCTCTCGTTGCATATCCAGCAGGAAGGAACGCACGGCCGGCAAAGCCGAAACCGCCGACGCCATGCGCGAGGCCTTGGGGGTCCGTATCTCACCCGAGACATCGTCGCCATCCAGTAACACACACTGTTCGCCGTCCTGGTATATCAGATCGACCTTTGTCCTTTTCAACATGTCGAGAAACGCCCCCGACGCTTCGGCGGCAATCCCGCTTCGGAGCGCTTTGAGCCCCACTGCGCGGTAAAGTGCCCCCGTATCCACATAAATAAAGCCAAGTTCCTTGGCCACGCGGCGCGAAATCGTACTTTTCCCGGCACCGGCCGGCCCGTCTATCGCGATAGCAATCATTTTTCTTCCCCTTTTCCCCACTTTATCCCGGCCAAATAGCCGGTCGAAAAAGCAATTTGCAAGTTGAATCCGCCGGTATAAGCGTCGACATCTAAGATTTCCCCGGCGAAGGAAAGCCCTTTTAATAGCTTCGAACGCATGGTCTTCGGGTCGACTTCCCTGACCGAGATCCCGCCGCTCGTGACAACGGCCTCTTCGATCGGCCGGAATCCAGTAATGTGCAGTGGCAGACCTTTCAAAAGTCCTAGGATACCGGCCCGTTGCTGTTTTGTGATCTGGTGCGCTTTTTGCGCGGCCGGTATGCCTGATAGCCGCACAAACACCGGGATCAGTTTGGCCGGCAAAAGCGAGGATAAAACATTGCTGTAATCCCGGTTGCTGTTCTGCGAGAACTCCCGCAAAAGCCGCTGATCGAGCTGTTCGTTTGAGAGCGCCGGTTTCAAATCAATGCGGGCGAGGTATTCGGCGCTTCCCATCTTCCGCAGATGCGCCGAAGCGCTCAAAACGAGTGGCCCCGAAATCCCAAAGTGGGTAAAAAGCATTTCCCCCTGCTCGCGATAGACCGGCTTCTGCCTGCCCGCTTCCAATACTTCCAATAAAACATTTTTAAGGCTCAAGCCCTGCAATTGGCCGCAAAATTCTTCCTGAACGCAAAGCGGCACAAGGCTCGGCCGCAACTGCGTTACGGTATGCCCGACTTCCCGCGCCATGCGGTATCCGTCCCCCGTCGAACCGGTCAGGGGGTAGGAAAGCCCGCCCGTCGCCAAAATTACGCCGTCGCCCAAAAGCCGCTCGCCCGACGCCAATTCGACACCGGTCACACATTCTCCCGCTCGGAGGATGGCCCGCGCCTTTTCGAACCGGAACCGCACGCCGGCTCGTTTTGCAAATCCAACCAAAACGTCGACGATATCCTCGGCTCGGTCGGACTGCGGAAAGACCCGATTCCCGCGCTCGACCTTTAACGGCACACCCAAGCCCTCAAAAAAGGCCATCGTGTCCTCAGATGAGAAGGCCGAAAAGGCTGAATACAAGAACCTGCCATTTTGCGGAACATTGGCGATCAGTCCGTTCAAATCGGTGCAATTGGTGACATTGCACCGCCCTTTGCCTGTAATCCGCAACTTTCTGCCCGGTCTGGGTTGCCCCTCCAATAGGGTAACCGCAAAACCGCGGCGAGCGGCCTGCCCGGCGGCCATCAGTCCAGCCGGGCCACCGCCAATGACGATGATATGTTCCATGCCTTCCCCTTCAAAAAATCAGATATGGCTATTGTAACCGATTCCGCGCAAAAAGTAAAGCCGCCTTGAATGCAAGCAACCGCCGCTCTGAATTTGATTGCATTATTATGTGGGCAGACCAAAATGTTTTTCGCGGCCAAAGGCGGCCTGTTCCGCAAGCCGGGAGCCTTCCTACGGCGAATGTAAAAACCGATGGCCCGCGGTGCCGGCATGATGGCTCTGCGATGGGCGACACAAACCGCCGGCTGTCGGGTATACAACCATCTTCTGTTTGGCACAAGTTAGAAGAGCGGCTTTGCGTAGCCAACACGATATTCATGCGAAGTTTCTGGGGCGCAACCGCGCAAGGCCTAGCGTTTGTGCGCGCCCGCATCGGCCGTTCTTGGGACGAAAAATTTCGTCTTTGTATTTTTTATAAATTGGCCGGACTTCTGTGTGGACAACCGCGCGAGTAGCTTTGAAAATTCGATCGAGTCGGCCTCCCGCCACCCCTTCAAAAATCGCCCCATTTGTCAGACACCCTACTTGTCTAACAAATGAGGCGAAGCGAAATGCCGGCCGTTCCGCGCTTTTTTCTTACCCCGCGCCATAATGCGCCAATTGCAGATTATTTCATTTTCGCCGCAGGATGCGGCCAACCGCCGGATGCAGGCGGGCCATATACAGTTGCGCGACCCGGCCGATGGCAATATCATAAATCCAAAAGACGACGTTGCCGACCGCCAAGAAGGCCACTGCACCCCAAATGCCCCAGGGTTCAAATTCGGAAATAGACACGCCAAGTAGCACCGTAAACAAACCGTAAATCAGTAGCATACATGCATTAAAACAGGCGAATTTGCACACCCACTCAAATAAACGAATGCGCAAACGCTCAATCAAACACTTGAGGATCGGATAAAAACCAAAAAAGCAGATGAACATTAACTTTGCCTCGGTTTCAGCCAAGAAAAAGACCAAAATCGCAGTGGCAACATAGGCGCCAAAAGCCCAGGACACACCGGCTTCGATCACGGCGGCGATAAACAAGATACCCGCGAGCGCAGGAATCGCATAGGTCAAATACGGGAAATAAGCGGCCAGCATCAGCACCGTACTCAGTGCGGCCAGCAGGCCGCATAGCGCCACTTTGCCAGTTTGCTTCACGCTTGCCACCTCATTTCTATGCATCAGCAACAGGAAATTAAATCGCCGCCCATGCATTCGCAACAGCAATCAGCACAGATCAAACTGCTACAAACATCACAGGAAGAGCAACCGCCCATATTACGGCTCGTGCGGTAGGGATTGTACCCCTGGCCGGTAGCCTGCTTTTGCACATTGTTGAGGGCCGTCCGGTATTCAGGGTTGTCAGGCGCCATGCGGCAGGCCGTCGCAAAGCTTGTATAGGCCCCGTCAAACCAACCGCGGCGGTAAAGCACCGTCCCGTTCAAAAAGTACCACTCGGCATCGCGGCTCTGGGGCGGAATGCCGTCAAGCAACTCCTGCGCCTCTTCCAGCCTTCCGGCGCTGATCAGACTGCGTACATCGCTGAAATTCGAAGAGGTATCGGCGTCAAAGGCGTCATAGACCGTACCCTTGCGGCGGCGCTCATTCATAATTTTATCGTAGGCCGCATTGATCTCCTGCATTTTTTCGGCCGCCTCATCTGACAGCGGTTCGGCCGAATCGCCCTCCGGCTGGTACTTCCGCGCCAGCGCTCGATATGCGTTTTTGATTTCCTCGTCTGTGGCGTTTTTTTGAAGCCCCAAGACGGCATATGGATCCTTCATGCGTTCAACTCCTTCTGCATGGTCTCCTCCAACCCAAGATAGAGGATATTCCCTAAAATATCCTTGCATTTCATGATCTGCAACCCCTCAAAGGCCTGTTGCATCTGAGATAGGCAAACATAAAGTTGCGGCGTCACCCGCTCGCGCGCATAATCTTCGGACTTCACACCTTCAGGCATGCCCGCCTTCAGCGGATTATAAGCGCCGGTTTTAAAATCATCCGGCAAATCGCGGGCCGCATCCAATAAATAAATGAATCTGCCTAGGCAGTACCCCAACCGCTCAAGTTCATGGCGATCGCAAGGGTCGCGACTGCAAAAGGATAGCAACTGCTTGAGCATATTCGCCGTCGGCTCGCAGGCGCGGTCCAGGTCTTCACAGGCCGCCGCCTCCAGAGCCTGTTGCGCTTCAAAGTACCGCTTGCCAATCGTTTCCAGTTGCGGATACCGCTTGGCCGCTTTTTTGTGCGAATGCCCAAATGACAGCCTCATCAAATAGTATTTCCATTTTGCGACGCCCTTTTCATCTAAAATATTGTCCTCTATTTTATAGTAAAGCAAAACCATCGCGGCCGCCGCTGGGAAATCAAATGTATCTTCCGCATCCTTGCAGTAGTTGCACTTTTTTATGGGGCAAAAAAAACATGCTTTGCGCTCTAGCCCGGCAAACTGCGGGTCAAACGACATTTTTAATAGTGCTAAAAAGGTGAAATCGTAACTTAAAGTTAAACGGCTTAAAATTCCGTATCGCCGCCCGAGATGCCGGCAGAGCGAGCAGTAGACCGCTTTGTACATTTCGAATTCTTTGACCCGCAATTCTGGCTTGCAGGCCCGAACATACCCAAACATTGCCTCCCACCTTTTGCCGTCTTATGCCGGGCGTTGCTCTGCACGGCTGTGCGAAAACTTCGGGTATTTTTTTCTACCTGCGCTTATTTTACCGCAAACAAAAGCATAGTACATGAATAATGTGTAAATTATTTTTGGAGCATTTTCTTTAAAAACTGCCCGGTATAAGAGGCCTCGCAGGCGGCGACCTCCTCCGGCGTCCCACTGCAGACGATCTCGCCGCCGCGAAATCCGCCTTCGGGGCCCAGATCAATAATGTGGTCGGCCGTTTTGATGACGTCGAGATTGTGCTCGATCACCAAAACCGTATTGCCCGCGTCGACCAGCCGCTCGAGCACCTCGATCAGCTTGTGCACATCGGCTGTGTGCAGACCGGTGGTCGGCTCGTCGAGAATATAAATGGTCTTGCCGGTGCTCCGTTTGGAAAGCTCGGTTGCGAGCTTGACCCGTTGCGCCTCGCCGCCCGAGAGCGTCGTCGCAGGTTGACCGATTTTGATATACCCGAGCCCGACGTCAAAGAGCGTTTTCAGCTTGCGGTGGATCTTCGGGATGCTCTCAAAAAAGTGCATGCCCTCTTCGACCGTCATCCCTAAAACATCGAAAATGTTTTTGTCTTTGTATTTGACGCTCAGCGTCTCGCGGTTGTACCGGCTTCCGCCGCAGACTTCGCAAGGAACATAGATGTCGGGCAGAAAATGCATCTCGATCTTCAAAATCCCGTCGCCCTGGCAGGCCTCGCACCGGCCGCCCTTGACATTGAAGGAAAACCGCCCGGCCGTGTAGCCCCGCATTTTCGCGTCTTTGGTCGAGGCGAAGAGCTCGCGGATATCGCCGAAGACCCCGGTGTAGGTCGCAGGATTACTGCGCGGCGTCCGCCCGATGGGGGACTGGTTGATGTCGATGACTTTATCGAGAAATTCGATGCCCTCCATGGCCTTGTGCGCGCCCGGGAACAGCTTGGCGCCGTTGAGCTCGGTCGCTAAGCGCTGATAGATGATATCGTTTACAAGCGACGATTTGCCCGAGCCCGACACGCCCGTCACGCAGACGAATTCCCCCAGCGGAATTTTGACGTCGATATTTTTGAGGTTGTTCTCGGCCGCGCCCTTGACGGTCAAAAAATGGCCGTTGCCTTTCCTGCGCGTTTGGGGGACCGGGATCTTGCGCCGGCCCGAAAGATAATCGCCTGTGATTGATTCCTTGCAGGCGGCCACCTCCTGCGGCGTTCCGGTGCAAACGACCTCGCCGCCGTGGATCCCCGCGCCGGGGCCAATGTCGACAATATAGTCAGCCGCCCACATCGTGTCCTCATCGTGCTCGACAACGATCAGCGTGTTCCCCAAGTCGCGCAACCGGCAGAGGGTTTTGAGCAATCGATCATTGTCCCGCTGGTGCAGACCGATGCTCGGCTCGTCGAGAATATACAAAACACCCATCAGCGAGGAGCCGATCTGGGTCGCCAGCCGGATGCGCTGGCTTTCGCCGCCCGACAGCGTCCCCGACGCGCGCGACATCGAGAGATAGTCGAGCCCGACGCTCTCCAAAAAGTGCAACCGCTCGCGGATCTCTTTGATGATGGGCTTTGCGATCTGCGCGTCGCGGTTCGAAAATTCCAACCCTTCAAAAAAGTCCAGCGCCTCAACGACCGAAAGATTGCAGATATAGGTGATGTTTTTTCCGCCGACCGTCACCGCCAACGACTCGGGTTTGAGGCGTTCGCCGTGGCAGTCCGGGCAGTCGCATTCCCGCATGCAGGTCTCGATTTCGGTCCGCATAAAATCGCTGGTCGTTTCTTTGTAGCGGCGCTCGAGGTTGGGGATGACCCCCTCGAATTCGGCCTCGTAGGTGCCGCCGCCCCAGTTACTGTCGCGCTCGAAGGTCAGCTTTTCGCCCTTCGAACCATACAGCAAAACCTGCTTTGCCTGTTCGGGGATATCGCGAAAAGGCGTATCGAGGGAAAATCTGTATTTTTTGGCAATGCCGCGGTAATACATCGAGGCAATGGTGGTCTGTTTGGTAAAGCCCCAGCCGAGCATCCCCCAGCCCGAAGCCCGGATCGCGCTGTCATTCAAAGAACGGCTTTCGTCCGGCACTACCAGCGCCGGATCGACCTTCATGAACTTGCCGATGCCGGTGCAGGTGGGGCAAGCGCCAAAGGGGCTGTTGAACGAAAACATGGTCGGCGTCAGCTCCGGCACCGCGACGCCATGCTCCTCGCAGGCATAATTCTGCGAAAAATGGAGTTCCTCGCCGCCGAAAACATCGATGATGAGAAGCCCTCCCGACAGGTTGGTCGCCGTTTCGATGCTGTCGGCCAGGCGGCTTCGAACCTCCTGTTTGATGACAAGGCGGTCGATGACGATTTCAATGTTATGCTTTTTGTTTTTCTCGAGCTTGATATCCTCCGAAAGATCGTATAGGTTTCCGTCGACCCGCACCCGAACATAGCCCGATTTGCGCGCCGATTCGAATTCCTTCTGATGCTCGCCCTTGCGGCCGCGGACCGTCGGCGCCAGGACCTGGATGCGGGTGCCCTCAGCCAGTTGCATGACTCGGTCGACGATCTGGTCGGTCGACTGTTGCGAGATTTCCCGCCCGCAGATGGGGCAGTGCGGCACCCCTACCCGCGCGAACAAAAGCCGGAGGTAATCGTAGATCTCGGTTACGGTTCCCACCGTCGAACGCGGATTTTTTGAGGTGGTTTTCTGGTCGTTGGAAATAGCTGGAGAAAGCCCCTCGATGCGGTCGACGTTCGGCTTCTCCATCTGCCCCAAGAACTGCCGCGCATAGGAGGAAAGCGACTCCACATACCGCCGTTGCCCCTCCGCGTAAATTGTATCAAAGGCCAGAGACGATTTGCCTGAACCTGAAAGCCCTGTAAAAACGACCAGCTTGTCCCGCGGGATCTCGACGTCAATTCCCTTCAGATTGTGCTCCCGCGCCCCTTGAATCAATATCTTATCGCTTGCCATTTATTTTCCCTCTCGCAGTTTATTGATGCGGTCCCGCAGATAGGCCGCATGCTCAAATTCCAGCATCTTAGCCGCCTGCTTCATTTCGCGCGTCAGCCGGCCAATGAGCTCTTCGCGCTCAGCCCGGCTCAATCGCTTGCCGGATTTTTCGTCTGTTTTTGGTTTTGCGCTCATTTCGATGACATCACGCACATCCTTGATGATGGTCTTGGGCACGATGCCGTGCGCCTCGTTGTAGGCCGATTGAATGGCGCGGCGGCGCTCAGTCTCAGTGATGGCCCGCTCCATCGAGGGCGTGACGCTGTCTGCATACATAATGACCTGCCCCTCGGCATTGCGCGCCGCCCGGCCGACGGTCTGGATGAGCGAGGTCTCGCTCCGCAAAAAGCCTTCTTTGTCGGCGTCGAGAATCGCCACGAGCGACACCTCGGGAATATCGAGGCCCTCGCGCAACAGGTTGATCCCGACCAGCACATCGAACTCCCCCAGCCGCAGATCGCGGATGATCTCCATGCGCTCCATGGTGTCGACATCATAGTGCATATACCGCACCTTGATGTCCAGCCCCTCAAGGTATTCGGTTAAATCCTCGGCCATTTTTTTGGTCAGCGTCGTCACCAACACCCGTTGCTTGCGCGTCGCGCGCAAATTGATCTCCGAGACCAAGTCGTCGATCTGCCCCTCTGTAGGTTTTACGATGATTTGCGGATCCAAGAGCCCGGTCGGTCGGATGACCTGCTCGACGATTTGCGTCGAATGCCCTCGCTCGAAGTCGCCCGGCGTTGCCGAAACGAAAACCGCCTGGCCGATGTGATGATAAAACTCCTCAAAATTCAGCGGCCGGTTGTCGAAGGCCGAGGGCAACCGGAACCCGTATTCTACGAGGTTCTCCTTGCGCGCCCGGTCGCCGCCGTACATGCCGCGCACCTGCGGCAGTGTCACATGGGATTCATCGACAAACAGGATAAAATCCTCCGGGAAGTAGTCGAGCAAGGTAAAAGGCATGCTCCCCGCCGGCCGGCCGGCAAGCACACGAGAGTAATTCTCTACCCCTTTGCAGGTGCCGATTTCCCGCAACATCTCGATGTCGTATTCGGTGCGTTGCCGGATGCGTTGGGCCTCAATCAGCTTGCCCTGTTCTTGAAAACACTTGACCCGCGCCTCCATCTCATCCTCGAGCTCTTTGAGCGCGTTTCCCATCTTGTCAGCCGGGACGATATAATGCGACGCCGGATAGATCGCGGCGTGACTAACGATATTCTTGATTTCGCCGGTCAGCGTGTTGATTTCGCAAATCCGATCGATTTCATCCCCAAAAAATTCGACGCGCAACGCCGTATCGTGCGAATAGGCCGGAAAAATCTCGACGACATCCCCCCGCACCCGGAACTTATTGCGCACAAAATTGATATCGTTGCGTTCATACTGCAAATCGACCAGCTTGCGCGTCAGCTCGTCTCGGCTTTTTTCCATGCCGGTGCGGAGCGAAATCACCATTTCGCGGTAATCGATCGGGTTGCCGAGGCTGTAGATGCAGGAGACGCTGGCCACGATAATAACGTCCCGCCGCTCTGAAAGCGCGCAGGTCGCCGAATGCCGCAATTTGTCGATTTCATCGTTGATGGCTGAGTCCTTTTCGATATAGGTATCGGTGCCCGGGATGTAGGCCTCGGGCTGGTAGTAGTCGTAGTAGGAGACGAAATATTCGACGGCGTTTTCCGGAAAGAGCTCCCGGAACTCGGAACAGAGTTGCGCGGCCAGGGTCTTGTTGTGCGCCAAAACCAAGGTCGGCCGGTTGAGCGCCGCGATTACGTTTGCCATGGTAAAGGTCTTCCCCGAACCGGTCACGCCCAAAAGCGTCTGCTCTTTGTCGCCGCGTTTTAACCCTTCCACCAATTTGGCAATCGCCTCTGGCTGGTCGCCAGTCGGCTGATAATCCGACACCAGTTTGAACTGATCCATCCCATCGCCTCCTTTTGCTTGAATTCTAAGTTTACCACAATTCCCGCAGTTTTTCAATGGATTCCGACAAAAAAAGAACATTTGTTTATCATTTCCAATCAAGGTTAGCGTTGCCTTTTCCACAAATGTTCATACAGGTCAGTCGAAAGAAAAGGCCGCCCGCATTAACAAGAAGATAGCGTTGGATTCAAGAAAAGCCCGCGTTTCTCCCTGGCTTGCCCCGCAACTTAAAAGAGGCCGCCGGTTGCCGCCCGGGCAATCCCTGAGATATCAAGAGCGCATCACCCCTTTTTTTCGGGCGGGCAATTGCGGGGCCCGAAACATCATTCCAAAACGGCCCTTCCGGACAAAAAATTTGCCGTTAGGGCACAAAAACCTTTTCCAGAACGGCACTTGCCGCCCCGCACAAACTCCTTTTCCAAATTAGCCTTTCGAAAGACGGCACCTGCCGCCCCACATAAGCTCCTTATCCAAAACGGCTTACGAAAGAAGGCACTTGCCGGCGCGAAGAGAATCCTGTATAATAAAAACCGCAACCACTTCCAACGCAGAAATGGTTGCGGCAAAATTGCTTTAAGCCAACTTTTTAATCACTGAAACAGGTAGGCATATTCCTTGCTTAGCGCCAGCGAGATAAAGTCGCCGTCGACAACAATGATATGATCCAGCATCCGGATGTTCAGATGCCGGAAGGCATTCACCAAGGTCTGGGTTACGATTAGATCGTTTTTTGAAGGGAGCGCGATGCCGCTCGGATGGTTGTGGGCGAGGACGACATTGGTGCCCTGCCGCTTGACCGCCACTTCGGCCGCGCGCCGCGCATTGATGCCGACTGAATCGACCTCACCCTCCGAGATGGTATCGACCGCCAATACACGGCCGGCGTTATCCATCGACAGCAACAGAACAACCTCTTCGGTGAGGCCAATAAATCTGTCTGCCAAAAATTTTCCAATCTCATCTGGCGTTTTCAGTTTTCCGACATTGGCGCTTCGATCGATGTTGTAAGCGCGGGCAATTGGCAAGATCATTTTGATCAGGCAGGCGCTGACTTCGCTGATGCCGTTTACCTGGATTAGTTCTTCATACGGCGCGTCAAACACCTTCGACAAAGAACCGAAATGATTGATCAGACGGTGTGCCAGCTCGTTGGTATCGGCGACCGGGATCGAATAGAACAGCAACATTTCCAGAATTTTATGCGGCGGCGTGGAAGGCGCGAAACCGCCGTCTTCCAGGAACTGCTTCCGCACACGAGAACGGTGCCCCTTGTGAATGTTGTCCGCCAAAGTTCTCACCTATTTCTGATTCAGTAATCTTGAGCCGCATGCGCCGCCCACTAGCACCGGATGCAACCTGCCAAAGCATTTGTTTGCAAAAAGCCCACCCTTGCCGAAAGCACCGCGCCAATCGGCGTAGCCTGGCAAAACCCGCGTTCGATCACAGCCACTACCAGAATGCCGTTACGCAACCCCGAACCCAGCAACATTGCAAAATCCGCATGGCTACTTTGTGTTTTTCGCGGCGCATTTTGCCCATTGAACCCGATCTGCGGCAAAGCCTCCCGCTACGCGCTGTTGGCCTATTTCGCACCACCATTGCGCTTATGCCCGTTGGCCCTGAAGTGTACGCCGTGCCCTCTGTGGGCCGCCAAGGCTTTTGCGATCCCCCGGCGTTCAAACGCCGTCAAAAGGCATTCTGATCGTCGAGCGCCACGGCGGCTTTCCAAAAGGCGCCATGCGCCGCGCACTCATACATTGTCATTATATCCCATTTTTTGCAAATTGAAAAGCTTTTTCGACATTTTTCTTCCAAGAAGGAGCAATCATGAAAGAATTTATCATCGGCGCCAATGACGCCGGCCAGCGTTTGGACAAGTTCCTTTCCAAGGCGGTCCCACTTCTACCGCCTTCCCTACTCTATAAATCCATCCGCAAAAAGCAGATCAAGGTCGGCGGAAAACGGGCTGAAATCGGCACGCGCTTGCAGGTTGGGGACGTCGTCACGCTTTACCTAAAAGACGAGTTCTTTGCGCCTGTCAAAAAACAGTACGATTTCCTCAGCGCGCCCGCTTCCCTCGATATCGTCTATGAAGACGCACATATCCTTCTGGTCGATAAAAAGCAAGGGCTTTTGGTCCATCCGGACGAAAAGGAGTATCGCGACACCCTGATCGGCCGCATCCAGCACTACCTCTATAACAAAGGCGAATTCGACCCCGAAGCCGAAAACGCCTTTCGCCCCGCCCTGGCCAACCGCATCGACCGCAATACCGGCGGCATTGTCATCGCCGCAAAGGATGCCGCGTCGTTGCGGATCCTTTGCGACAAAATCAAGAACCGTGAGATTGATAAGTGGTACCTGGCCGTTGTTCACGGAACGCCTCACCCAAAGGAAGCGACGCTCGAGGGCTTCCTCGAAAAAGACGAGGCGAAGAACCAGGTGTATTTAAAAAGGCAAAAAACTGCCGACGCGCGTAGCATCCGCACCCATTATAAAGTGTTGCAGTCAAAACAGTCGCTCTCCCTTTTAGAGGTTGAACTGCTCACCGGGCGCACCCATCAGATCCGCGCGCATTTCGCCTCAATCGGGCATCCGCTGTTAGGCGACGGCAAATATGGCCGGCTGAAAGAAGACAAGGCCATGGGATTCCGCCATCAGGCGCTCTACTCCTACCGCCTGCGTTTCTCCTTTCAAACCGACGCCGGTATTCTTTCCTATTTGAACGGCAAGACCTTTCAGGTGCAGGATGTCTGGTTCGCCAGGCAATTGTTTGGCCTGGACCTTTCTTCCAAAACCATTTGAGCCCCAATCAAAAGCAGGTCGCCATTGCGACCTGCTTGAAAGCGCCCCGGCACCAGCCTGAGCTGAGTCTTTAAAAATGCCCTTTAGATGCCGGTTTAAAAGAGATTGAACCCGGCGCATATTCCAAGAGCGCCCTACCGCAGGGCTAATCTGAACCGGGCCTATAAGGGCGCCCCTTGCCCGACTCAAAATGGATTTCCCAGCTCCCATAAACGGTTTGTTGCCTCGCACTTGCCACCAGACAAGATACAAGTCGCAAACTGGTTTGGCCCTTCCAGACGGAAGGGCCCTTTTCTTTTTATACGCCAATTTGTTGGTCACTGGGATCCGAGTTGGAAGGGGTTGGCTCCGCCTCCTCTTTTTCGGCGTTCGTTTCATCTTCCGATGCATTTCCTCCGTCCGGACGGCGCAGTTCTTTGCGCAATTTGATCAAAACGCCCGCCGACAGGATCGCGGCCAGAACCGCGGTTCCAGCAAAATTGAGCCAAATGCCCGTCAGCCTCAGCGGCCACAGCGCGCCCACTAAAATGACTGGGAAGACCAGCGCGGTCGACACCGAAATAAGGGAAGCCGGCAACGGTTTTTCAATCGCCAGCATATAGCTCTGCGTGGCAAAGGAGAACCACCGCGTAATATAAGTCAGGCTGAACAGCCGCAAGGCGCCGACCGAAATGCGCAGAATGTCGGGTCCGGCTTCGGCCATAAACAGTTTTGTGATTTGTTCCGGGAATAGGGCGATGGCAAATACTGCCAACAGGGAAACCACTCCGCTCGCCGCAAAACAATATTTCTCGATTGACCGCACCCTTGAATATTTTCGCGCGCCCCAGTTATATCCAACGGCGGGTTGGAGGGAATCGCACATCCCATATAAAAGCGGTTGAATGAAACCATCGGCAAACATTAAAATGCCGTATACCGAGACGGCCGCTTCGCCGCCCAGGCGCACTAAGATAGCGTTCATCAAAATGGAGGTAATCCTGCCGGCAATATTATTTAAAAAGTTCGGGCTTCCGCAGGCGACAATTTGCCGGACCATGCGGGCTTTTAGGCGCGGTTTGCAAAACTGTAGGACCGTTTTTCTGCGGAAGAATGGGATAAAAGCCAGCGTGGCGGAAATCAGCATACCAGTACAGGTCGCTAATGCCGCACCCCAAATTCCAAAGTGGAAGACGCCAAGGAACAAGAACTCCAATACGCCACTCAAAAATGACATCAATACATTCATCAGCATGCTTCCGCGTATGATGCCGCAGATCCGAAGGTAATTGTCGACTGCAAAAATGATGGTAGTCACCGGGGAGCACAATGCATAAACCCGCAGGTATTGCACCGCCAGGTGTGCAAATTCCCCTTTGGCCCCCATGAGCTGAATTAATCCTGGGGCCAGCCCATACAAAAGGCCGCCGATCAGCACGCCGGCGCCGACAATCATCAGACAGGAGCAGGTGAAGATATTATTGGCCTCTCGATTCTGCTTTTTCCCAAGGCAAATTGAAATGGGGACAGCCGACCCGACGCCGATCAAATCAGCCAGCGAAAAGTTGATAATGACAAACGGCATGGCCAGGTTGAGCGCCGCAAAAGCCGTCTCTCCTAAAAATTGCCCCACGAAAACGCCGTCAATCGTCTGATACAGTGCAGAAGCCAGCATACTGATCGCCCCGGGGAGCGAAGCAATCAGGAACAGCTTCAAAGGCGGTGTTTTTAGAAATAGTGTGCTAGAATTCATAGATGGCCTTCTCCTTTCTAATGTTTTTCCCATCCATGCCAGGTTTTACGAAAGCATATCTCGATGCAATCCACCCAAAAAAAGCCCGATTATCTTTCAATAACCGGGCGCACCCGACATCTTATCCGACCAGGGGAAGGGATCCCCATTTCTGTATTGCGATACATGGTCCTCCGATGACGTTTGAATATTGAATTGGCAGTAGGCGATAAAAGCTACGCTTCTGTTTGAATTTTCTTTCTATAGGAAGAATTTTTGGCCCTTTTCCGCCAACGTTCGCTATTGTAACAAACAACTAGAAACTTGTCAAGGAAAGAAAACAACTTTTCCGAAAGGCCATGCTTTATGCATGCATTCCCATCCAAAAATGGCCCGATGCAAAGGACTCCCCCTTCGCATCAGGCCGTTTCTTTTTTATAGTGGCAGAAGTTCCACCTCGCAGGATAGCCGTTAAGGCCTCAGGTTAATACCCCTTTTTGCAGGCCTCAACCAGCTCGCTCAAGCACCCTGTCGCCAAGCAGATCCGCTCGTCGGCCGCGCCGTAATAGATGCGAAGCTGATCCTTGTCGTAATCCGGGATGCAACCGCAGGCAAATACGACGTTGTCAACATGCCCGACGCGCTCGTAATCGGCGGTCGGCGTCAAAATCCAGCTTTCAGTCTTACCGATGACCTTGGTCGGGTCTTCGAGATCGAGAAGCGCCGCGCTCAGCGAATAACGGCTACCGGCGCAGGAATCCCAGACACCGTGGATGATCTCAAGCCAGCCGTCTTTGGTCTTCACCGGCGGCGTCGGGCCGATTTTTTGAATGCTGAAGGGATGGAAGGGCAACATCAACGGGCGGTAATGGCCCCAGTGCACGAGGTCGGGCGAGAAGGAAATCCAAATCGCGCCTTCTTCTGAACCGGCGCCGAAGTTGTACGGCCGGTCAAGTTTCGCATACATACCGTTGATCTTCTCTGGGAAGAGGGACGGCACACGATTCGGCGGCAACGCGATGCAGTCGACAAATTCGACCGTCTTGAAGTCCTTCGTTTTCTCCAGCAAGGCCGACGGGCCGCCCGGACCCTGGCCGGGGCGGACGATGTAATAGGTGTCGTCAATTTTGGTCAGGCGCGGGTCGATGACCCAGCAGTCGAAATCGCCCTCGACATTGCCCGCCCAGTCGCGGTGGGTGCAAAGCGGCTCAGGGTTGATGTCGAAATGGATGCCGTCATCGCTCATGGCCACATGGATGCCGGTGACAGCGCCGTTGACCTTTTTGCGGTAAACCACAGCGACCAAAAGGACCGTCTTGTCTCCATACATCGCCTGCCCGCAGTTCATGACTGTGTCGGCCGGGATGGGGAAATCCTCCGCTGTGATGATGGGGTTGTTTTCATACCTGTGCATGATGTACTCTAGCATAATTTAACCTCTTTTCAACCATTTAACCTCTTTTCAACCGTTCTATCTTTCAGGCTTGCGCCGGAAATCCGAGTTACAACCTCAGCTCGACCGTCTGCTTGGTCTGTTCATAAGCCCGCCAGGCCACCCCGGCCGCTTCAAACATCCGCTTTGACGCCAAAACGCTGTCACTGTCGGCGTATTTGTCCGACATGAAAATAACCTCTTTGATCCCCGCCTGGATGATGGCCTTCGCGCATTCGTTGCAGGGAAAGAGCGTTGTATAGACCTTTGCGCCGGCAAGGCTTCCGCCTCCGTAATTCAGGATGGCGTTGAGTTCGGCGTGGCAGACGAACATATATTTTGTCTCGAGCGCTTCTCCGTCGCGCTCCCAGGGGAAGACGTCGTCACTGCAATAGCGCGGCATCCCGTTATAGCCAACCGACAAGATCTTGTTCTCTTGACTGACAATGCAGGCGCCGACCTGCGTCGACGGATCCTTGCTCCGTTGCGAAGAAAGCAAGGCAATCCCCATGAAATATTCATCCCAACTCAAATATTGCTCCCGTTTCATCCGTCCAGCTCCTTTCGCTACAGGCCTTCACACTTGCTATTGTACTCGTTGCTACCTCAATTTTCAAGCTTTATTTTGCCGCGGGATCCCAATTAGCGCAATCAAGAGGATCAACGGGAAGGCCACGCTGGCCAAGAATCCCATATTGAGTCCCCACCGTTCGGCGATGAGTCCGGTCAACCACGGCCCGCCGGCGCAACCGAGGTCGCCGCACATGGCGAGTATACTGAACATCGCTGTGCCGCCGCCAGGGAAAACGCGGGCCGACAGGCTGAAGATGCCAGGCCATAAAATGCTCACCGAAAATCCGCACAACGCGCACCCAATTAGGGAGAGCACCGCGCTCTTACTAACCGCCGCCGTAAAATAGCACAGCGCGCACAAGCCGGCGCACAGCGCAAGGGCCACTTTCATCGGGATCCGATTGTTGAAAAAGGCATACAGCACGCGCCCCGTGCCCATAAAGACCGCAAACGCGCAGGGCCCGAGCAGGTCTCCGACCATCTTTGGAACCCCCAGCGCCTGTTCGGCAAACATGGAGGCCCACTGCGACATCGAAAGCTCGGCCGCCCCGGCGCAGGCCATCAAGACCATTGCCGCCCAAAACACGCGCGAACGGAACATCCTTTTCAGCGGCATCCGTTCTTCTTCGGGCGGCGGATCGACGAGCGGCACGCTTGCAAAGAAGAAAAAATTGCAGATCGGCAAAACCGCCCAAAGCATCGGCAGGATCCACCAGTTCCCCTGCCCGATCAACCTGAGTGCGACGGTGCTGAGCGCGATGGTCAACACCTGCCCCCAACAGTAAAAGGAATGAAGCAGGCTCATGTTGCCGGTTTTGTTGTCGCTCGGAAGCGCCTCTACAATCGGGCTGACCAGCACTTCAATTAAGCCGCTCCCCGTGGCATACAGCAAAATCGAAATGACAAGTCCGGCATAGGCCGAGCTGAGCAACTGCGGTAGGACCCCCAGGCAGATTAGACCCAATGCACTGAACACATTGGCCAATTGCACGCTTTTGCGGTAGCCGATTCGATCCACAAACAAAATCGAAGCGATGTCAACGGCCAATTGCGTCAAAAAGTTGATGAGGATCAGATTTCCCAGCGCCTCATAGCCAATGGCATAATCGGTCTGGAATATTACAAATAGAATCGGTAAAAAATTATTGATGACCGCCTGAATGATATAGCCGATATAGCAGGCAAAACGCGTATGCCGGTAGGTCAAGCTTCCTCTCCTCCTGACAGCAAATTCAATAGTTCCATCGGCGCGTGCAAAATATACTTCGCGCCGTCGCGCAAAAGCTCCTCCTCGGTCCGAAAGCCCCAGGTCTCGCCGACCGGCACCGCGCCGCATCGCACCGCTGTTTGCATGTCGACCCCTGAATCGCCGAGGAAGAGGCAACGTTCGGGCCGTACGCCCAAATCGGCAAGCGCTAACAGCGCCATCGTCGGATCGGGTTTGACCGGCCGGCCGTCACGTTGGGCGTAAATGACGTCAAAGACGTCGCCATACAGCTTATGTAAAACGCTCGCGGCCATGGCCTCGGCCTTATTCGTAACGACGCCAGTACGCACCCCGCGCGCGCTCAATGCTTGAATCAACCGAGGCATATCGGGGTAAGCCACGGATTGATCGGCAAAATGCTGGCCATAATACGAAAAAAAGACCGGCTTGAGTGTCTTTACCCATGCGGAAGTCGCCTTCTCGGCCGGCAGGGCCCGCTCGAGCATCTTGTCGGTCCCATCCCCTACAAAGTAGGCAAACGCCTCCGTTGGATGCGTTGGGAATCCAAATTGATTTAGCGCGAAATTCACGGCCTTCGCCAGGTCGGCCAGCGAGTCGACCAGCGTACCGTCCAAATCAAACAATACCGCCTCTATCATCCGTTCCACTCCCATGATTTGATTGATTTTTCCTTTTATTTAGAAAAAGCCCTGCGGGCCAGAACGCGCATTTTTAATAGCGCGGGCCCTACCGCATGGGAGCGCCGATTCAAAAATCCCGATAAACCGGACGCATCCAAAACGCAGGAAGGGCGCAAAACGCTCAACGCCGACATTATAGCATAACCTGGTCCCCAACGGCAAGCCTATTTTAAAAGGCAAAATAGAACTGCTTTACAATATCAAAAAAAGGTAAGGGCATCAAGGTCATCATAGCGCAGAAAAAACGCCAACTCGTAGCACTTTTAGCGCGTGGAATACTACTTTAAAAGGAATATGCAAATTCTTATTTTACAGGAGGAATGAATTATGAAACGTTTGACACGCGAACTAATTCTGTTTGGCGCCGGGGCGGTGGGTTATGGCGCCATCGAACTGCTCTGGCGCGGCCGTACCCATCCATCCATGTTGCTAGCCGGCGGACTGTGCTTCCGCGCCTTTTCTGAGCTCGACAGGGCTCTGCCGCCAAAAGCACTCGCCGCCCGCATGGCGAGCGGCGCCGCCGTTATCACTTCGGTCGAGCTGGGATTTGGTTGCCTTTTCAATATCGGGCTTAACCAGGGCGTCTGGGACTACAGTACGCTAAAGCATCATCTCGAAGGCCAGGTCTGCCCGCGCTATACTGCGCTTTGGGCCCTGCTGTCGGGCGCCGCCATTCCGCTGGCCGGGTCCCTTGCCAAACGAATCGGGGATGGGAGCGCCCAATGATAACCTTTGCTTACTAGCCGCTAAAAGGGCCCGCCGACCGCGCAACAAAATAGAGTGCGCTCCATCCAGGCATTCCTTTTCGCTTAAGTCGCACTGGGAGCCACGGGTTGCAGTGCCGATCGAACACCCTGCGTTGACGCAAAAATTCTTGTGTGTTATAATAAAAAAACAGGTGCCGCGGCAAAGGGAGCCCAATTTTATAGAGCGGTTCCTGTAAAAAAGCATCAAAATCCCGGCGGTCTTAGTGCCATAAAGCGGCAACAAGGGCGCGCCGAGGTTGGAATGTTGGTGCAAAAACGCAGGAGTTGACCGCTTATGTTCCTTCGCAGGACCTGGGCCGAAATTGATCTCGACGCCCTTATCGAAAACTTCCGCGCCATCCGTGCCGCGTGTTCTTCCGGTCTGATGGCCGTCGTCAAGGCCGACGCTTACGGCCATGGCGCCGCGGTCATCGCGCCGATTTTGCAGTCCGAGGGCGCTGAGTGGTTTGCC
The DNA here is from genome assembly GCA_949292695.1 of uncultured Eubacteriales bacterium. Classification (GTDB taxonomy): domain Bacteria; phylum Bacillota; class Clostridia; order Oscillospirales; family Acutalibacteraceae; genus CANQSG01. Next base: position 23,548 of record CASFAP010000007.1, read on the forward strand.
GTTTCCAATTTGCAGGAAGCGATTGATCTGCGCGCAAGCGGCGTCGACCGGCCGATTTTGGTGCTGGGCTACACGCCGCCCGAGGCCGCGCCGCTTTTGAGCGAATACGGCATCTCGCAGGCGCTTTTTGATTTCGACTACGCCGCCGCGCTATCCCTTGAGGCCGACGCGCAGAGTCTGTCGATCCCCGTGCACCTCAAATTAGATACCGGCATGGGCCGCATCGGCTTCGACTGCCGGACCGATGAACTTTTAGGGCTTGCCGACGCGTTTTCGGCCGCCGAACTGCCCGGACTTCGCCTCGAAGGCGCGTTTAAGCACTTTGCGGCCGCCGACCGCTCCGGAGACCCAGGCGGCGACTTTACAGAAAACCAATACCGCCACTTTATTGCCGCGACTAGCGCAATTCGCGCCAAGGGATACGCCGGCATTCTCTGCCACTGTTGCAACTCGGCCGGGCTGATGCTTGAAAAGGACAAGCAACTCGATTTATGCCGCCCGGGCATCATCCTTTATGGCCTTTCGCCCGACGCTGACCTTGAGCCGAACCTTCCGCTCAAACCCGTCATGGCCTTTAAATCGGTGGTCTCGATGGTCAAAGACGTCCCAAAAGGCACGTCTCTCAGCTATGGCCGCACCTTTATTGCGCCGGACAATATGCGGATTGCCACCGTTTCAGCCGGTTATGCCGACGGCTTCTTCCGACTGTTATCCAACTGCGGCGAGGTGCTTGTGCACGATGCGCGCGCTAGAATTGTCGGCCGGATTTGCATGGATCAGTTCCTGATCGACGTAACCTCGATCCCCGGTGTCGCGCGGGGCGATGAGGTCACCCTCTTTGGTCCGGGCCTATCCGCCGACGAACAGGCCGGGCGCATCGGGACGATCAGCTACGAATTGGTCTGCGCCGTCTCAAAGCGCGTACCCCGCGTCTACCTGCGCGGTGGAAAAATCGTTTCGAAGTGAGGTTCCATCGTGCGGCGGGCGGCCGCCGCCTTC
>CASFAP010000008.1 GCA_949292695.1 uncultured Eubacteriales bacterium
CAAGCGTCCAGATCATGGAGATTTTAAAAGAGATCGCCAAGGACCGCCTTGTGATTATGGTGACCCACAACCCCGAGCTGGCCGAGCGGTATTCGACCCGGATCATCCGCCTACTCGACGGCGAAGTGATCGACGACACCAACCCCTTTGACGGCGCCGAGCGGCCGGCTCAAACGGCGAGCGCTTCTTTTTGCGCCCCTTCGGCCGAGCCGGGCGTGTCCGAAACGCCGGCGGCCGAAACTGCCGGTTCAGCCGATGCACCGGCGGCCGAAGCTTTCGGTGCGGCCGCGGTTTCTCAGGCGCAGGATAGCGCGGATGCGAGCACACCCTCCAGCGCATCGGGCGCCGAGCCGGACGTCCCCGAAGCGGCCGAAGCGCCGGCGGCCGAGACTTCTGAATCAGCCGTTTGCGGCGCGCCTTCCGATTCTTCTAGCGCCGGGCGGCGCACGCGCGCCACGCGCCAAAAGCGCAGAAAGAAAAAGGCGCTCCGCTACCGCACGGCCCTCTCCTTGAGCCTGAACAACCTGATGACCAAAAAGGCCCGCACCTTCATGACCTCCTTTGCAGGGAGCATCGGCATCGCTTTGATTCTCTCGATCTCGAGCGGAGCGCAAAGCTACATAGACCGGGTGCAGGAGGAGACCCTTTCGAGTTACCCCGTCGCCCTCGAGCAGTCGACCATGGACCTTTCGAGCATGATGACCTCGCTGATGGAGCAAAACCAGTCCGACGTCCACGAGAACGACAAGGTCTATTCCAACGACATCATGCACGAGATGCTCGACCTGATGATCTCGGGAATGACCACCAACAACCTCGAATCCTTCAAGACCTTTGTCGAGGACCCGGCCAACGGCTTCGAAGGGCTAACCAATGACATCCAATACGGCTACAGCACCCCCATGTACATTTATAAGTCCGACACTTCCGAGGGAGTCATGCAGGTCAATCCCAGCACGCTGTTTGCGGACTTGGGCTTCCAAATGGATGAGACGACCAGCCAGATGGCCTCGATGAGCCCCATGATGGGCGGCGACATCTGGGCGCCACTCCTCGACAACGAGGCGCTTCTTTCCTCGCAATACGACGTCATCGCCGGCCGGATGCCCGAGGCTGACAACGAGATCGTCATCCTTGTCGACAAAGACAATGAAATCAACGACTACACCCTCTATTCTTTGGGCCTCAAAGACGCCGAGGCGCTAAAAGCCATCATGGAGGACCTGCGGGCCGGCAAAAAAGCCGACGCCAGTTCGATCGAGCAAACGAGCTACACCTATGACGAACTGCTAAAGTTAACCTTCAAGCTGGTCGTGGGCACCGACATGTATGCAAAAGAAGACGGCGTCTGGGTCGACAAAAGCGAGGACCCCATCTTTATGAAGCAGGTGGTCGACGGCGCCATGGAGGTCAAGGTCGTCGGCAGTCTGCGGCCGGCGCCCGATGCGGTCGCGACTTCACTGAGCGGCACGGTCGGCTATCTTTCCGGTTTGACCGAAACCCTGGTCGACGCGGTCAACGACAGCGAAATTGTAAAAGAACAAAAGGCAAACCCTGAGACCGACGTCTTCACCGGCAAGCCCTTCTCTGGCGGCGAAGAGCAGGAGCCCGACCTCAGCGGCCTCAGCCAAGAACAGCAGGCCTATCTCGCCTCGCTCCCCGAAGCCGAGCGCGAGTCGCTTTTAAAGCAAATCGCGGCCGAACAGTTCTCGGCGGCAACCTATGACGGCAACCTTGAAAAGCTGGGCGTCGCCGATCTCGACAGCCCTTCTAGCATTCAGTTCTTTGCCAAGGACTTCGAGACCAAAGAGCAGATCACCGATCTCATCGCCGAGTACAACCAGGAGATGGAGCAAAGCGGCCATGAGGAGAACGTCATCCAGTACACCGACTATGTCGGACTGATGATGTCGTCAATCAGCACGATCATCGACGTCATCAGCTATATTCTCATCGCCTTTGTGGCCATTTCGCTGGTCGTCTCCTCGATCATGATCGGTATCATCACCTATATCTCGGTCCTTGAGCGGACCAAGGAAATTGGTATCCTCCGGAGCATCGGTGCCTCCAAGAAAGACATCTCCCGCGTCTTCAACGCCGAGACCTTGATCGTCGGCTTTGTGGCCGGGGTGATCGGCATCGGTGTGACGTTACTGCTCACCATCCCCATCAACCTCATCATCAACCACTTTGCCGATGTCGGCAACATCGCGGCATTACCGGTCGCCGGCGGCGTGATCTTAGTGCTCATCAGCATGGCGCTGACCCTGATCGCCGGCCTGATCCCCTCAAGAATTGCGGCCAAAAAAGACCCGGTCGAGGCGTTGCGGACAGAATAAAGAACCCTATCGAAGAAAGGCGCCCGGAACCTGAGCAGAGCTCGGTCCGGGCGTCTTTTAATCTTTATGTATGGCGCGCAACGCTCTCGCTTTGCCGGCACCGGCCGCATCGAGAGTGCTTTGGCCAGGCGGTGCTTTTCTGGCGTTGAAAGAGAACCGGCGCTATTCCCCTACCCACCGGCGCAGGGCTTCGGCGAAGCATTCGCCGGTCTCGAGCGCGGCCGATTCGCTGAATTTTGTGCCGTCTTTGCCGAAAAAGCAGGTCTCGAGCCCAAGAGCCAGGGCCGCTGGGTCGGCGTCCATGGCGTAAGAGACAAAATAGGGCGCGGGCACCCGATTCCAGCCCTCATTGGGACCGACGTCGGCGGCGTGCCGGTACTGCATGGCGCCCGGGGTTAGAACCGATTCGAACAGTTCGCCGAACCGGTCGAGGTCGGCCTTTTTCAAAAACGACTGCTGGGGGATGAAGACCTTGTCATTCTCGCCGCCAATATGCCAGGGCGAATGGAAATCGAAGGCAAAGGCGGGATGATGCGCGTCGACAAAGGCCCTCAGCGCCGCGGTCTCAGGGTAAATGGCCGGCACTTTGCGGTTATAATCCCGGTTGTGGTCATATGGGGCGCGGTTTTTGCCCTGATCTCCGTCGAGTACGCCGTCAAAGTCCACAAAGGGCACGCAAAGGGCCGAAAATCCGGGAATGGGCCTTTGAAGCAGTTCCGACAGCACCCCTTCCAACACATAATTGCCGGTCGACTCGCAGGCGTGGTGCCGCGCCGTCAAAACCATCCACTGTTGTCCTTGACCGAACCGGACCGACGGAACCTCCCTTCCCTTTCTCGAGCGGCAGAAGGGCTCGATTTGCAGGCCGCATGAGGCGCAGAAATCGGCGAAGCGGGCGGGGTGATAGAGCATATGATGGGCGAAATAGACCCGCGAATCCTCAGGGCCGAAGGTGTAAGAAAAGCCCTCGCCGCAAGCCGAATTTGTCCACTGCCAAGTCCGCAGGTCCCGGCTGACGGCGGCGCCGTAATACCCCACCCGGTCGGGTTCGTCAAAGCAAAAAGAGATGGTTTTGCCCTCTGCGCCCTCGACGCAAAAGGCCCAGTAAAACCAGCCGCCGGCGGTATCGCGCGGTTCGTTTTTCAAATGGACCTCTGTTTCCGAGACCGAGACGACATCGATGTTGCCGCCTACAAAATTTTTGTGCAGTTTCATAGCGCTCCCTCTTTTTCTTGCAGGGCCAGCCGGCCCCAAATCTCTAACAGGGCATTGACCTCGGCGTCGGCCGTCGCAAAGCATGTCGCCAGGCGGATTTGTCCGCTTCGCCGGTAAGTTCCTAGACCGGTAAACCCTTTTCATACGCATGATCGCCTCGAGTTTTCCTCCGGTTCGGCAATGCCAGGATTTTTAGGCAACCGCCTTGACGGCGCCGGCCTCATGCGGATTGATACGCCTGCGGCGGCTCCTTCAAACGGCTTCTATTCTTCCATGGCGCTGGCCATGGCTTCCCAGGCGGCGTACTGGGCGCCGAGTTCGGCTTCCAGCGTTTCTTTTTCCTGCAATAGTGTTTCGAGCTTTTGGTAATCGAAGCTGGCCGCCGCGATCTCCTCCTCCAGGCGCGCTTTTTCGGCCTCGAGCCGCGCGATCTCCCGCTCGAGGGCGGCGAGTTGCTTCTCGGGGGCCACGCGGCCGCGGGCGGATTTTTGCTTCTTTTGTTTTGACGCGGTCTCGGGCTTTGACGCGGCCGACGCTTGCCCCTTTGCGGCCGACTGGGGCCCGGATGCTTCACGGGCGCGCAAATAGGACTGGAAGTCCCCCTGCCAGTCGCGGATTTCGCCATCCGAGAGCTCTAAAACGCGGGTGGCGAACCGGTCGATAAAATAGCGGTCGTGCGAGACGAACAAAAGCGTCCCGGAAAAATCGTCCAGGGCCGATTCGAGCCATTCCTTGGAATCCATATCGAGGTGGTTGGTCGGCTCGTCGAGCAAAAGCAGGTTGACCTCATCCTGCATATTGGCGCACAGCCACAGCCGCGACCGCTCCCCGCCCGAAAGATCGCGGACGCGTTTGAAGACGTCGTCGCCAAAGAAGAGATAGGCGGCCAGCCGGTTGCGGGCCGACTGGGTCGAGCAGTTTTGGGCATAGAGCATGGTGTCAAGCAGGGTGCGGTTTTCATCAGGGAAAACGACCTGCTGGGGCAGATAGAGTTTTCGCACGCTAGGGCCCCACTTGACCCGGCCGCTGTCGGCCGCTTCTTGCCCCATCAAAATGCGCAAAAATGTGGTTTTGCCGCAACCGTTGTCGCCGATGAGCGCGATGCGTTCCCCGCCGCGGACAAGGAGCTCGACACCATGAAACAGCGTTTTTTCTCCATACGCTTTGGAAAGCCCCTTGACCGAAAAGACCTCGTCGCCCGCAAACTCTTTTTCTTCAAAGCGGGCGTGCAGGGTTTTGCGCGATGCCGGCCGGTCGGTCGAAACGAGGCGGTCCATCCGCTTTTCCATCGACTGGGCGCGCTTGAAAATCTTATCGTTGCCGAGAAAGGCCCAGAGCCGAAGCCGCGCCGCGGCCTCCTCGAGGCGGTGGAGCTCCTTTTGCTCCTTTTCATACCGCCTGAGGCGCTCTTGGGCGCGCGCCTGTCGCTCGGCGACATAAAAGCTATAGTTGCCGGGATAGAACTCGGCCTTGCCGTTCTCGATTTCGATGATGCGGGTCACGGTGTGATCGAGGAAATACCGGTCGTGCGAAATGATGACGGCCGTCCCCTTATACTGCGCAAGATACCCCTCGAGCCACTCGATGGCGTGCAGGTCGAGGTGGTTGGTCGGCTCGTCGAGCAACAAAATCTCGGTATTTTCGATCATCAGGCGGGCGAGGTTGATGCGGGTCTTCTCGCCGCCCGAGAGCGAAGCGAAAGCTCTTGCGCGCATCTGCGGCGAAATTGACAGGCCGTTGGCGATTTTGTTCACCTGCAGATCGATCTCATACCCGCCCAAGGTCTCGAATTGGGTCTGCAGGCGGCCGTAGGCCTCGGTGCTGGCGTCATCCGGCGAAACAGCCAGCCTTTCTTCGAGCGCGCGCATTTGGCGCTCGACGGCATAGGCCTCCGAAAAGGCCGAATGCAGGACGTCGTCGACCGTAAAGCCTTCGGGATAAACCGGAATTTGGGATATCAGCCCCAGCCGCTTTTTGCCGCCGATGACGACCTCGCCGGCGTTGTAATCGTATTCCCCCGTCAGGATTTTGAAGAGGGTGGTCTTGCCGGCGCCGTTGGGGCCCAAAAGCCCTACCCGCTCGCCGGATTGGATTTGAAACGAGATGCCGTCCAGCACATTCTTTTCCCTGTCAAAGGATTTTACCAGGCCGGACACCGAAATGTCTATCATTCGAATCGATTCTCCTGCCCCGAAGGGCCGCGTTGTTTCTCCGTCGCGCCGCACAAGATGGTTCAAATCAGGTGGCCGTCGCCAGCCACCTTGCGCCTCACGAAAAGCGCCATACCAAGCGTTGCGCCGCGGTTTTGCTTATTGTATCACACCCGGCCCGCCTTGGCAAGGGGTTTAGCCGGCCGCAAGGTTGGGACGGAAGCGCTTTTGCTATCGCCGCGGCTCGATCAAAAAGAATCGGGCGGCCTTTCTTGGGGCCTGCGGTCGCGCGGCGGCGATGCCGGCCGCTTTGCCGGCCGGAACCGTTCGAGCGGGCGCCGGCGCGCAAAGGCCGCAAAAAACCGCCGTGCCATTTTGGCGCGGCGGTTACGAATTGGCATTTATGCGGCGAAGGATTGTTCCAGTTCCTCGGCCGAAACGTCCGCATAGCTCGCGGCGTCGGCCGGCGCGGTGATTTCGAGCGGTTGCCCGATCGAGTGGAAAATCTCCTCGATTTCGGCGTTTATCTGGAAGGTCTGGCCCTCCTGCTCCATCGTGGCTTTGATTCTGACCAAGACCGAGACCGGCATCTCATCCTTGTCGACAACGACGGTGCCGCTGATTTCTTCAAAGCTATACTGCGTATCCTCTCCCATGGCTTCCCCTAACGCATCCTGCACAAAGGAGTTGGTCTCGTCGGTCTTGCAGTTGAAATGCAAAACGGTGTTATCGCCGTCTTTTTCAGCGGTGATCTCCAAGAAATCTTCGCTGGGCACAAAGCTGTCGGACACATCGCCGCTCTGAATGAGGTCCAGCGCCGTTTGATAATCGACGTTGCTTTTGGTCTTCTGACCGGCCACATTGGAATACATCACGCCGTCGGCAAAGATTTGGTCTACCTGGACTTCGCCGACAAGCGGCATCGTCACGGTGCCGGAGGAGGCAATCTTGGGGTTCTCAGCGTCGGTCAGGTCGACCTTTATATTGAGGTTGGAGCCCACTTCCATCGTGCCGCCGGTGAAAGCCACCTCAATCGACATGTTGGTGTCGACGTCATACAAAAGGGAATCCTCCACATTTCCCGCGGCCTTCTCATACAGCTCTTCCGGCGTCAGAGAGACTTCGCAGGCCGAGACAAACAGGGTGATACAGGCCGCGCATAAAATCGCTACTAGTTTTTTCATTTGAATTCCTCCTCAAAATATTTGCAATGGAAGGCCTGCGGGGCCTTTCAGCCCCAAATAGCAGGCCGGATTGCTACAAATCATTGGTTCCTCGCCGGGCCGTAGCCGGCCGATGCAGAAGAGCCGTTTACGCCGGGATCTCGATGTAGTTCGCCGCGTCGGCCGGGGCCTGGATATCGAGCGGCCGGTTGCGCGAGACGACCGATTCCTTTGACTCGATCCGAACGGTTACTTCCTGCCCCTCCATGTTCGTTTCAAACACGATCACCGTCGTTTCCTGTAGCAGTTGGTTGGAGGCGTCGGCCAAAACGGAACCGCTGATTTCCTTTACGGTGTATTGCGTACCCAAAAAGCCATAAAGACTCAGCATGGTCTCAATCGTCGCGCTTGAGGCATCAGGTCTGCACTGATAGCGGATGAGGTAATTGCCGCCGCTTTTTTCGACCGTCAGCTTGGTGAAATCGCTTTCCTGGAAGTGGCAGTCGGTAGAATCGCAGGTCACAACGTTCTCATAATCGGTGCGGGCTTTGATTTTATATTCTCCATCATCCTGATACAGAACGCCGCCGGCATAGAGGATTTGCATCGTCACAGGGTCGCCGCCGGTAGCCGCCGGCGGAGTGAGGGTCAAATTCGACATCATCCGCGGGTCGGAAGGGTTGGAACTGTCATGCTTGGTCACGATGTTGATGGGGATTCGCACCGCGATGTCGCCCCAATCGACGGTTCCGGTCAAATCCGCGTCGGTGTGGACCTGTTTGAGGGCGTCGGCCTGTTTCATGACGGTATCATAGCGCTCGAAGGCCGACGGTTCCTTGGGCGGCTCAGGCGCAGAAGGAGTCGACGTTGTTGCCGAAGCCGGCGGTTTGGATGTAACAGTCTGCGCAGGCTTTGAACTCGTCACAACCGGTGCAGTGGGGTTCTGCGGTTTTGAAGGGTTTGCGGGTTGCGACCGGCCCGAAGAGGTCTCGGGCTCGCTGGAAGGCGACTCCTCGCTCGAAGCATCCTCGCTGGAGGCCTGCGGCTCGCTAGAGGTTTGAATGTCGCCCGATACGTCAGCCGTTTCGGACGGCAAAGAATCCGCGGACTGCAAATCGTCGCCGCCATTTGCGCATCCGATCAAAGAAAATGCCAATACTGCCGTTAAAATGATTGCCGCAAATTTTTTCATAAGATCCTCCTATTTTGAAATCTACATTTTTCATCCCTACCCCTTTTAATCTGATTTTATCACAGAAAAAGTGTAAATACAACACTTATTTTAAAACCACAGCACTTATTTTGAAGCCTCGACAAAACGCAAAAAAACGCCTAAGACAAGTCTTAGGCATTTTGCAACGCGATGCGCTGATATAAAAAACTTGAGGTGTAAAATCGGCGGTATTCGCAAGAAAATGGTTTTCACTTTGGCGCCAAAGCGACTCCGGCAAAAGCTTGACGCACAGGGCTTTGCGCGCCCCGCGTCAGCTCAATTCCAGCATGCCGTGGTACAGCCGGTAGTAAATCCCCTTCTGCGCCAGCAGGTCCTCGTGGTCCCCACGCTCGACGATTTTCCCATGGTCGAGGACCATGATAGCGTCGGCGTTGCGCACCGTCGAGAGCCGGTGGGCGATGACAAAAACCGTCCGGCCCTCCATCAGCCGGTCCATGCCCTTTTCGATGAGGGCCTCGGTGCGGGTGTCGATCGAGGAGGTCGCCTCATCCAAAATCAGGACCGGCGGGTCGGCGACGGCGGCGCGGGCGATGGCCAGCAGTTGCCTCTGCCCCTGGGAGAGGTTGGCGCCGTCTGAGGTGATCATGGTATCGTAGCCATTAGGAAGCCGGCGGATAAAGGAGTCGGCATTGGCGATGCGCGCGGCGGCGCGGACCTCCTCGTCGGTCGCGTCGAGCTTGCCGAAGCGGATATTTTCGGCAATCGTGCCGGTGAAAAGATGGGTATCCTGCAACACAATGCCCAAAGAGCGGCGCAAAGCATCCTTTTTGATGTCTTTGACGTCAAAGCTGTCGAAAAGGACCCGGCCGCCCTGGACGTCATAGAACCGGTTGATGAGGTTGGTGACGGTCGTTTTCCCGGCACCGGTCGAGCCGACAAAGGCGATCTTCTGGCCCGGCTTTGCGTAAAGGCTGATCTTTTGCAGGATGGGGTGGCCGCTTTGATAGCCGAAATCCACCTCTTCAAACCGGACGTCGCCCCTCAGCGGCGCCCTGGTCCCGTCGGGCTTTTGCCAGACCCAGCGAACGGCACCGCCGGGCGCGCCCTCGACCTTTACGAGGTCGATTTGCCCCTCGTCGATTTCGGGCGGCTGGCGCATGGCCTCAAACACCCGCTCGGCGCCGGCAAGCGCGGCCAGCAGAAAATTGCTCTGCTGAGTGAACTGGTTGATGGGGGCGGCGGCCTGGCGGACAAACACGAGATAGCTCGCCAGGCTCCCGATGTCGGTCATCCCCCGCATCGCCATGATGCCGCCGAGGATGGCGACGATGGCGTAATTCACATAGGAAATGCTGACCACCGCCGGAATCATGGTGGCGGCGAAGGCCTGCGCCCCCGTCCCGGCCTGGCGCAAAGCCTCGTTTTTGGCGCAAAAATCCGCGAGGCTGGCCTGCTCGTGGTTAAAGACCTTCACGACCTTCTGCCCGTTGACCATCTCCTCGATGTAACCGTCCAGGTCGCCGAGGCTGGCCTGTTGCTCCGAATAATAGGCCCTGCTCTTGCGGCCGCTGAACCGGATGTACAAAAACATGGCGACATAGCAGACCGTGACGATTAAGGAGAGTTGCCAATTGAGCAGGAACAGAATCAGCAGTGTCCCGACCATCTGAATAAAGCTCTGGATCACCATGGCGAAGCTGTTGTTCAAAGCGTCGGAAATGGTGTCGACGTCATTGGTGAAATAGCTCATGATGTCGCCGTGGCGCTGGCTGTCAAAAAAGCGCAAAGGCAGGGTCTGCAAATGGGAAAACAGGTCCCGGCGGATGTCATATAAAACCTTCTGCGCCGCGAGCACCATAATCTGGGAATAGCCGTAGGCCGTCACCACGCCGACGAGGTAGATGACGGCCGTCACCGCGACGCCCAAAATTAACTGGTCCACATCGCCCGCGGCCAAATCGTTGACGACCGGGCGGATCATATAATTCCCGAGCAGGCCGCAAAGCGAGCTCAGCGTGACCAGCACCGCGACGGCCAACAGCAGAAACCGATGCCGCCCGAGATAGGAAAGCAAGGTGCGCAGGGTGGACCCCAAATGCTTAGGCTTTTTCGCGCTGAGTTGCCGAGCTGGCACCGTGTTTCTCCCCTTTCGTTTGTGTCGCGGCCTCTTCCTTTTCCGGCCGGGAGGCCGGCGCTTGCGCCTGGCTTTTCATCTGCGACGCATAGATTTCCCTGTAAATCGGGTCGCTGGCCAGCAGTTGCGCATGGGTGCCGGCGGCGTGGACGCGCCCGTCGTCCATGACGACAATCAGGTCGGTCCCCATCACCGAAGTGATCCGCTGGGCAATCATGATTTTGGTGACGCCGGTCAACGCGGCAAGCGCCCGGCGGATGTCGCCCTCCGTGGCCGTATCGACCGCGCTGGTGCTGTCGTCAAAGATTAGGATCTTCGGGTGTTTGAGCAGGGCGCGGGCGATGCAGAGCCGTTGCTTCTGGCCGCCCGAAAGGTTGACGCCGCCCTGGCCCAAATCGGTATCAAGCCCTTTGGGGGTGCGCTTTAAAAACTCCTCGGCGCAGGCCGCCGGCAGGCTTCCCAGAGCTCGCTGTCACTGGCCTGCGGGTTGCCCCACAAGAGGTTATCGCGCACCGTGCCTGAAAAGAGGACATTTTTTTGCAAGACAATCCCGACCGCATCCCGCAAAGCCTGCAAATCGTATTCCCGCACGTCGCGCCCGCCGACCTTGACCGACCCCGCCGTTACGTCATAGAGCCGGGGGATCAGTTGCACAAGCGTCGTTTTCGCCGAGCCGGTCCCGCCTAAGATTCCCACCGTCTGGCCGGCGGCGATGCGCAGATTGACGCCGACTAAGGCGCTTTCCTGCGCGCGGGAATCGTAGCGGAACGAGACCTCCTCAAAGCTGACGCTCCCGTCGGGGACTTCTTTTACGCCGTTCTCTGGCGAAGTCAGGGCGGGTTTTTCCTCCAAGACCTCGCAGATGCGCCGCGCGCTGGCCAGCGAACGGGTCAGAAGCAGAAACACATTCGAGATCATCATCATCGAGTTCATGATCTGAAAAACATAGCTCAAAAAGCCGGTCAGGTCCCCCACCTGCAGGGTCGAATCGAGGATCATATTGCCGCCGAACCACATGATCAAAATGACGGCGACATACATGGTCAGCTGAAAGGCCGGCAGGTTGAGCACCGCGTAGCGGAAGGTGTCCCGGCCGGTCTCGGTCAACGCTTTGTTGACCTTTTCAAACTTGCCGATTTCATAGTCGGAGCGCACAAAGGCCTTGACTGCGCGGATGGCCGTCAGCCCCTCCTCGACGGTGTTGTTGAGCCGGTCGACGGCCTTTTGCATCACGTGATACTTTGGCGCAATCTTGTGCACGATAAAAAAGAGGACCGCACCCAGCACCGGCGCGCAGAACAAAAACACGAGCGCCAGCCCCGGATTCATCCAGAAGGACAGCGCCACCCCCAGGACCAGCATGACCGGGCCGCGCACCATCGGCCGAAACCCGCCGTTCACGGCGTTTTGCAGGACCGTGACGTCGGTCGTCATCCGGGTGATCAAAGAGGAGGTCTCAAAATGGTCGAGGTTGGCAAAGGCGAAGCTCTGCACCCGTTCGAATTCGGCCTCGCGGATACTGGCGCCCCAACCATAGGCCGCCCGTGCGGCGTAGCGCGCATACAAAAGCCCTGTCACCAAAGCCAGCAGGGCGCAAACCATCATCTGGATGCCCTTGTGGAGGATATAAGCCATGTCTCGGTTTGCCACACCGATGTCGATGAGGTCGGCCATCAAAAGAGGGATGACGAGCTCGAACCCGGTTTCAATCAAAACCAATAGCGCGCCGACGACCATATCTTTTCGGTAAGGGCCGAGATAGCGAAGCAGGCATTTCAAATCCCGCATGCGTCTTCCTTCTTTCTGTCGCGGAAATTTTGATAGGCCCGGGAAAGGTAATCGGCGAATTGGGCTTTTTCTGCCTCGCTGAACCCCCGGAGCATGGTCGTTTCCATTTCTCGGCAGTGCTCCTGCCACTTTTGCTGGGCCGCATAGCCCTTGTCTGTCAGGGCGATTAAGTTGCTCCGCCGGCTCTCTTCGTCGGTCTTGCGGGTGAGAAAACCGCCCTTTTCCAAAGCATCCACCATCCGAGAGACCGCCGCCGAATCGATTTCAAAATAGTCGGCCAGCTCGCGTTGGCGGCAGGGCCCGTGCGCGGCCAGGTAGGAAACCAGCTTCGGTTGCCCGACCTCCAGCCCGATCTCTCCCAAACAGGGGCGCAAATAATTATGCTGTGCGTGAAACGCGCGATACAAAAGCATATGAAAGGTCTGTTCCACCTTTTCCGCCTCCTTTTAAAATCCGGACGGCCCGGCGCCCGAGGCCAGTGTATTTTCAATTTGGCCGGTGCCTTCGGGCAGAGCGTTTTTTATCCCGTCCGGCCGGCTGGCATCCTGCGCCGGAGCGTTTTTAGCCCATTCGGCTGGCCGGTGCCTTCGGGCAGGGCATATTTTTCTCATCCGGCTGGCCGGTGCCGCCGGGCCGGTTGCGCACGAAGCATTCGACTGGGCAACCCAATAGACCGGCGCGACCCAACGCATTCGGTAGGGCCAAAGCCGCCCGGGGCAGGGTTTGCCCCGACTGGGCCATCCAAAACGGCAGGCGGCCAACCGGTACGCGCAGGCCGCCAAAAGCCAGGCAATCAACGCCGGCGGCAAAGAGAAAGCAAGCCAAAACCGCCGCGATTTGCAAAGAAAGCCGCGCGGGCAAAGGTACGCCGGCCCTGCAAAACAATTGACCTATCAAAAGTTGATAGGTCAATTATAATAGAAAGAATGGATTTGTCAATATTCCGCTATCCATAATTCCGCTATCCATAGCCTATAGAAGCGCGGCGCCCTCAATCAGCTTTTAAAAAGCGCTCCGGCCTGACGCCCGGTCTGCCGCGCAATTGAGGTTTGACGAACCCTATGGCACCCTTCTTGCGAGCCGCTGATCCAATGCGGGCGCGGGGCCGGGTTATTGGATGAAAAGGCAGGTCGCGCCACCCCATAAATGAGGCAAAAAAGGCCGCAGGCAGGGGCCCGCGGTTTCTTTTTAAAGCGGCGGGAAGCCGAAATAGCTCAGCAGGCCGTAGTAGATGCCGCGCGCAAAGGCCGGCTGGTCGTTGCGCAGTTTTTCGGCGTCGGCCGTGTTGCTGAGGTAGGCCAGCTCGATGAGGGCGGCCGGCATTGTCGTGCGGCGGAGCACGTAGAGCGAGGGGTTCAGGCGGACGCCGTTGTCTTTTGTGCCGACCTGCTCGACGATGGCGTTGAGAATATGTTGCGCAAGCCAATAGGCCTGGGTGTTGGCGCGATACACATACACCTCACTGCCGTTGATGGCCGGGTTGGTGTTGGAATTGCAGTGGATGCTCAAAAAATAATCGGCCGGCCAGCTGTTGGCCATTTGCACCCTGGCCTGCAGGCTGGTCGAGTTGCTGGTGCCGAGGATGGTCTCGGGCGTGGGGCGCGACACGCGCGCCACAAAGCGCGGGTCGTTGTTTAGCAGTTCCAAAAGATAGATGCCGACGTTATAATTGACGTCCTGCTCCCGCAGGCCGTTGCCCTCGGCGCCCGTGTTGGGGCCGCTGGGGTTGTGCCCCTGGTCGATAAAAATCCGGATTGGCATGTTATCACCTCCCACCCTATCCTATTCGGGCGGCGACCTGGAGGTGCCGTTTGGCGCAGGGCGGTTGCAGGCTGGCGCCCTTTTTTCGCTTTCTTGCGGCCGCGAGAAAGCGGGGCGGTTCTTCTCTTCCCTTTTTCTTGCGCAATCCTGGCGGCAAACCTTCACATTCCCAGGTCCGGGCCGAAAAATCGCATATTTTGTGAACAAAAATAAGATATTTTTTGAATTTTAGCACTCCCCTCTTGACAGTGCTAATTTTGGGATTATAATAAGAATGTACCAAAAAAGGAGGGCCAAAAGAGGTCCTCCGCCGGGCACACAAAGTAAAAAAATGAATGGAGGTATGACTTATGTTACCCAGCATCTTTGGTGAAAATTTGTTTGATGAATTTTTTGAAGATCCTTTTGCGATGATCCCTTCTCGGCGCGGCCATGACCCGCTCTATGGCAAGCATGGCAAGAACCTGATGAAGACCGACGTGAAGGAAACGGATACTTCGTATGAAGTTGCTGTGGACCTCCCGGGCTTTAAGAAGGACGAGGTATCGGTCGACTTGAAGGACGGTTACCTGACCATCAGCGCCGCCAAAGGCCTTGAAAAAGAGGAAGAAGACAAGAAGAGCAAATATATCCGCAGAGAGCGCTATTCCGGCGCTTGTAGCAGAAGCTTCTATGTCGGCGAAGTGGAGTCGAAGGACATTTCCGCGAAGTTTGAGAACGGCATCCTCAAGCTGACCCTCCCGAAGGAAAACCACAAGGAACTGCCGAAAGGCACCAGCATCGAAATCGAGTAATCGGCGCCATGCAACAGCAGGCCTGCGAAAGCAGGCCTGTTTTTTATCTTTTGGGAAATGCAACACATACGAGTGCACGATTTTAGGCACACACGCAACTGTGCGAATCAATAACGGGATCAACATTCAAGAAATCGCGAGGAGGCTTGGGCATTCCAAAATCGAAATCACCTGGAATACTTATGCGCATTTATATCCATGCGAAGAAGAAAAAGCCATCAAAGTTTTAGAGAGCCTTTAAAATTCATGTAAAATTCGTGCAACGAAAATAAGCCGGAGCAAAGCGAACTTTGCTCCGACGTGTCTAAGCCACATAAAAAGGATATTTT
>CASFAP010000009.1 GCA_949292695.1 uncultured Eubacteriales bacterium
GCGACGACCTCAAAGAGATCATGGACACCTACGTCCGCCCCTATTTAATGGAGGGCGACGGCATTTTCCTCAGCGAAAAAATGGTGGCCATCAGCCAGGGCCGCGCCTGGGACATCGATGAAATCCACCCCTCGTGGCTGGCCCGCTTCCTCGTCAAATTCGTCACCAAATCGCCCTACGGCATCGGCCTCGGAAGCCCCTACACCATGGAGCTGGCCCTGCGCGACATCGGCTGGCCGCTCATCCTCTGGGGTTGCATCTGCGCCGCCTTTACAAAGCCCTTTGGCATCAAGGGCGTGTTTTATAACGTCGTCGGCCCCCGCGCCCGCGCCATCGACGGCCCCGGCGAATACGTCATCCCGCCCTACAATCACTACGCAAAACTCGCTCCCCTAGAGCCCGACAAGGTCTGCAAGGAGCTGGCCGAATACACCGGCTGTTATGTCGTCATGCTCGATGCCAATGACATCGGCCTTGAAATCCTCGGCAAGTCGACCGACGAACTCACCCTCCACAAAGCCCGCCAGATGTTCGGCGACAACCCGCTCGACCAGTCCGACCAGCAGACCCCCATCGCCATCGCCCGCAAGGTGCCCGACGATATGGCCGAGCCAGTCTATGACGACGAGCCGCAGGCCGATGCATCCGAAGCGCAGGCCGCCGGTGCCGCCGAAGCCGATGCCGCCGACCTCGGCAGTTCGGATCAGGCCGCGCATGGAAACGGCCCGGACGCGCAACGCGCAGAGGGCGCGCAAGCGCCCCATGACCTGCCGGACGAGGCGCCAGCGCGAATGGAAACCCAAGCCAACAGCGCTGTCCAAACCAATGCCGCTCCCCGCGCCGAAACGGCGGCCGAATTCGCGCCCCAAGCCGCCCAGCCCGAAGGCACGGCATCCGCAGAGGCCGCGCCCGAGGCGACCGGAGCCGAAACCGCCGGAGCCATGCCCGGAGGAAACGATGCCACGGCCTCAGAACCGGCAGATTCCGGCGCGCCGGCCGAACTCGAGCTGGCCGCCTGCGCACCGGTGGCCGAAGCGCCCGAAGCCGGCGCCGAACCCGAGCCGGAGCCCGAACCCGACCCACTGCCCACTTCTGACGCGCAATAAGCGCATCCCCGAACATGTTTTGTTGATGCATTTTATCTATAAAATGCGCGTTTAATCTTAACAATCCCAACAAAACCCCCATGCGAACCTTTGCTCGCATGGGGGTTTTTATTCCGCGATTCAGTTATTGCTCTGCCTGAAGGGCGGCGGCCCTGGCGGCCTGCGGCCGCCGGACGCGTCGGCGGCGGGCCAAAAAGGAACATCCAGCCCTTGCCGGCCGTTTGGACTCCGCCCGCCCGAAAACTCCTTTGCCGACGCGCCCACGCGCGCATTCGCGCGCGGGCCGCCTTTCATCACACTTCCCACCAGGCGTCATATGCCGCATTGCGGTTATCAAAGGAAATATCCTTGCCATCAAACACCTGGCCGGCCATTCCGGTCCTCCCATAAGGCAAAAACGCTTCGGCTACCCGGTGAACCGCCTTTTTGCAATCTTCCGGCGTTCCGTGTGGCAGAATGTGTTGCCGGTCGATCTCCCCCCAATAACACAATTTGCCCGCCATGATTTTTGCATTTTCCTGCAGATCCATGCAAAAAATCTGCGAATTGAGCGCATCCAGCCCGATTTCAATCAAATCCGGAAGAATGCTGGTGATATAACCGTCCGAATGCATAATGACCTTTTTGCCCTTCGAATGGCAATAGTCGATATACTCCTTATAGTACGGCTTAAACTCCCGGCGCCAGATCTCCGGATTGATCAGCAGAGAGATCTGCGTGCCCCAGTCGTCGGATATATGGAGCGCGTCAATCGCCGTCTCGCACCAGATTTTTGCCTGCTCCATAAAATAGGCGTGCAATTTATCGCGCAACAGATACACTTCGGGCTCTTCCAGCGCGATGTCGACAAACAGATTTTCTGTTCCCCGCATATTTTGCATGCGTTCAAACAGGTTATAGGAGGTCTCCCACGCAGTAAAAACGAATTTATCCGTTTTCGCACAGAATGCGTCTATTTTCGATAAATCCGCCTCGCGCAATACTTCAAAGGGCGGCTCGAATGACTGGAGCCCCGCATACCCGTCGGCAAAGGGCGAGACCTTCACTTCACCCGTCACGCCGTCTTCCCCCGCCGTCCAAACGCATCCCCAGGCGTCCGTGTAACTGCCCTTGATAAAGGATTTCCCAGAGCCCTTACCTTTTCCGTAGGTATAGGGAAGCTGTGAAAACAACGCATCATCCCGTTCGTTCGGGATACGTTCCAGCTGGCGGAATTCCAGCGCATCATATACGCGTTCTCTGCTTGTCATTGTTTTCCCTCCAGTATTTTTTGTTTGAAAGCAAATTTGCGTTACAGCTCAAAATGCACATTGACCAGGCCCGCATTCGCGCCGCCCCGCCGCGGTTTTAAACGCCGCTATTTTTGTCGTTCGATGTTTGCAAACCGGTCCGAAGCCCGCAAAGCCGCCGCACGACGTAGGAGGCCAGCACCATCCCGGCCGCGGCCGGCGCGCAGGCGGTGCTCCCAAGCGACTGCCCGGTCCGCACCGGCACTTCCCGGGAATAGACGACCGGCAGGTGCAAAATGCCCCGCGCTCTCAGCTCGCGCCGCATGACCCGCGCCAGCGGGCAGACCTCGGTTTTTGCCAGATCTTCGACCATGAACCCCGACGCGTCGAGCTTGTTGCCGGCCCCCATGGCGCTGATAATCGGCACCCCGGCCGCCATGGCACGGCAGATGATTTCAATCTTGGCCGCGACGGTGTCGACCGCGTCGATGATAAAATCATACCCCGAAAGATCGTACTGCCCGGCATTCTCCGGCAGGTAAAAGACCTTGTGCACCTCGATTTGTACTTCGGGCGAGATCGACCGCATCCGCTCGGCCATTACATCGACCTTGGGCCGGCCGATGGTGTCGGTCGTCGCGATGATCTGGCGGTTCAAATTGCTGATAGACACCACATCCGGATCGAACAGCGCAAAATGCCCGACGCCGCTCCGCACCAGCCCCTCG
>CASFAP010000010.1 GCA_949292695.1 uncultured Eubacteriales bacterium
GAACCAATAGTTTTGCATAAGAAAAAGGGTGGGTTAAAATGTACTTAAGTTGTCGTACGACGCTTACATCCGTGCCACCGCGCATATCCCCGCCGCCACTTTTAACCTTTGAAAAGAGAATTGTCCCGAGCAATAGCACGACAAGAAATGCAGCCCCAATGCAAATGAGACGATGCCATGTCGGGTTGCGAAGTTTATTCCTTTTAAAAAACAGAGGAAAAAGGAAAAAGATGAAGTATATCGCTTTGGGTCCGCAGGCCAAAACGATCGAGCCGAGCATAATAAAAAGATTTTTGGCGCTTAAAAACTGGTACGGGTTCCGCAATTCCTCGAGATAATATGCAAAGGCTAGGTACAAGAATGCAGTAACCCAGTAATCATATCCGAAATTGGTGGCAAGAAAGATAAAGGTCGGAGCCAAGGCTAAGACGCTCAGTATCATTTTTCCGGTTGTCAGTTTTCGGATCGCCAGAAAAATTAGGAGAACATAAATTAGTAGATTTGCAATTCTCGCCCATATAATAGAGGCGACAAAAGATAATCCCAATGTGTCAGAAACCTTCAAAGCAATCGCAGAGGGCAAATGCCCTAACCTCTGGTAAAGTCGCGTCAAGGGTTCCTCTAATTTTCCAACCGAACCAACAGCATCTAGTTTATTTTGCGATTTGCTGTCCTCGATCAATTGCTGATAAGAAAACTCGTCATAAACGGAATATTTTAAATTGAAAAATTGATTGTCGGCGGTCGAATAATCTCCCTCCGTTACTAAAGGAACTGAAGTTGCCCAACGGTAATGAGTTTGGTCGTCCCAAGAAACACCAGAAACCGGCGGCATGCCGACCGAAAATAATAGACCGCCTGCCAACGCGATTGTCAAAAACAGATACTCTGGTTTGCTTGCCGCTAGATTTCGTAAAAGATACAAAGTATAAATCGTAGCAAAAACGACGAACAGAAATGCAAAACGGGCCGGATCAAAGTGGAGCCCTAATGTATTGGCCTGCTTTTCAAAGAGCGCAAAATAGACCAGTTCCGCAATTGCGGCTATCACAAGTAGCCCCGGATAGACTAAGGCGCCAAGGGCAATTTTTTTGTATCCTTTTTTTCGAAAAGTCCGAATAAAACGATCCCGCAATTCCGATATTCGTTCCGCAATCCAGCGGGATCCGCCAGTCATTAATAACACAAACGCAAACAGAATTGCAATAGCAACGGCAACGATCAGCCGAATTGCGCTGATTGGAGGGGCTACAGCCTCCATATTTGGCACCGTATTGCTAATTAATATTGAATGGATAGAAAAATCGCCGTTAATATCTAAACGGAAGGTATCATAGTTATCTTCCGGGAGAATAAACAAGCAGTAACTCTTATCAATATAGAGTGTAGGGGTCATTGAACGCTCTTCTGAAAATCCCTTTCCAACACCTGCGTAATACAGACGGATGGAAAATGCGTTCGAAATTTCTGGAGGCTCGTTAAAATTCACCCGAATCACACGATAAGCATCTGTAGGAAAATGATAGACTAGATACGGGTCGTTGCCTGTAGAAATATACCAATTGCCCTCTTTTTTTAAATCATGAACGCCTGTAATAGAATTATCCCCTAATTCCGTTGCGTCGTGCATATCCCCCAGGACTAACTGCGCGGAAGGAAGCGCGCAACAAACGGAGATAAAAAGTGTGATTAAAAAAACAATGGCCGTGACGACAATTGCAGGTCGGCTAAATCTATTGCCAGATGGTTTCATAACGTTCCTCTTGATTTCCAAATTTTTAACAGATGTATGATAACATACTCGTTTTTATTTGTCAATCTTTGAAAGAATATGTAAAGCCCCAATTACTTGGGGTTTAAAATTATTTATCAAAGCTCGGGTTAAAGGCGTAAAAATTCTTAGAGTTCAATTTATCCGTTGCAATACGCAGACCTTCACCGAAACGCTGATAGTGCACAACTTCACGCTGACGCAGGAATTTTATGACATCCCTAACATCTGGGTCATCCGCAAATCGAAGAATATTATCATAGGTTGTGCGCGCTTTTTGTTCTGCGGCCAAATTCTCATGTAAGTCGGTGATGACATCCCCTTTTGACTGCAAATATGCTGCTGTAAAGGGTACGCCGCTGGCTGAGGCGGGATAGATACCAGTCGTGTGGTCAACAAAATATGCGTCAAATCCAGCTTCTTTAATTTCTTTTTCCGTTAAATTGCGAGTGAGCTGATATACGATCGAACCAATCATTTCAAGGTGCCCCAATTCTTCGGTGCCAATGTCGGTTAAAAGGCCCTTCAGCTCAGGGTATGGCATTGCAAAACGTTGGCTTAGATATCTTAAACTAGCGCCGAGTTCTCCGTCCGGACCGCCATATTGGGTAATGATTAAACTTGCAAGTTTTGGATTTGGCGTTTTAATTTTAACCGGATATTGCAACTTTTTTTCATATTGCCACATTAGTTCTTCGTCTCCTTTTCATTTTCCCAGGGCCAGGGGTTGTTGATCCATTCCCAACGTTTCTCACCAAATGCTGAGGCGCTTGAGGTAATCGGACCGTATTTTTCCTCAAATTCTTTGATCAGCGCCTGGGCCTTTTCATGATACTTTTGATAGCTGGCAATGGCTTGCTGATCATCTGGATGTGTATCGAGGAAAATGTGCATCTCCCAGGCGGCAAATTGGGCGCTGGACAGGCGCCGCAGAAGCATTTCTCTTTCATTCATACTCTTACCGTCTCCTTACATTTTTTTGCCTATAAAAGGCTTATCCAAGCTCGGGAACAGCGTTCCGTTCTGAAGCGCGACGTCCTGTTCATAGACTTGGTCCAAAGGTTGCATCGGCACGTAGGCCATGGTAAGCGGTAACTGATCCAGCGGCGTGTTGGCAAACTTAGAGA
This sequence comes from uncultured Eubacteriales bacterium, assembly GCA_949292695.1. Taxonomy (GTDB): domain Bacteria; phylum Bacillota; class Clostridia; order Oscillospirales; family Acutalibacteraceae; genus CANQSG01. The sequence goes on from CASFAP010000010.1 coordinate 2,899, forward strand.
GTTGCTTCATCATGCCGGGACCTTCGGTTTTCATGTTGATTAATTCAAAAAATTCGTCCATCTTGTTTCATCTCTCCTTTTTTCGGGAAGCGTTTTCCCTATTACAGCGTATTCCTTGTCCTGAAAATTGTGCATCCGCGGTTTTTATAAGCATGCAATGAAACATAAAAGCCGAGTGGCAATGCTACTCGGCTTTTTATGCATGAATTGAAAAAAACATAACAAAATAAGGAAGAGGTGAAGCGAATGGGTCTCATTCAATGCGCGGAAGATTGCGTCTACCAGCTAGACGGTTATTGCGGCCTTGACACCGTCTCCGGCGTAAACAGCATCGATAAGAGATGCCCGCATTTTTTAAGCCGGTCAGCAGATGCGGCTAATGGCGTCCTGCACCGTCCTGACGCCGACAATCTCGATGCTGGAAGCGACTGAAGCCGGAATTTGTTTCATACAGGATTTTGGCAAAAGGCAGGTTTTGAATCCAAGCCTGGCGCACTCGGCAACCCGCGCCGCCGCTCTTGGCACCGAACGGACCTCTCCGGAGAGACCGATTTCGCCAAAGGCGACAAGATCGTCTGCTAAGGGAATATCCCGCAACGCGGAAACCAGAGACAGGATGACCGGCAAGTCGGCCGCGGGCTCGTCCAATCTGAGACCGCCGACCACATTAAGGTAAGTATCGAGATTGGAAAAGTAAAGGCCAATCCGTTTTTCCAGGACGGCGAGCAGAAGATTCAGGCGATTATAATCAAAACCAGTTGACATCCGCCTGGGATTCCCAAAACCAGTCGTGGCTACAAGCCCCTGCACCTCGGCCAAAAGTGGCCTCGTACCTTCTGTAACACAGGCAATGCAGGTGCCGGAAGTGTTTTTTAATCGACCGCTGAGCAACATCAAGGAAGGATTTTTAACCTCGCTAAGCCCATTGTCGCACATTTCAAAAACGCCGATTTCATTGGTGGAACCATATCGGTTTTTGATGGCTCTAAGAATACGGTTGAACTGATTGCGTTCTCCCTCAAAATAAAGCACAGTATCCACAATATGTTCCAATACTTTTGGTCCGGCGATTTCCCCACCTTTATTGACATGCCCGACTATAATGATAGGAATGTCCAGCGCTTTCCCGATTTGAAGCAAAAGGTTCGTGCTCTCCCGCACCTGGACGACGCTTCCGGCCGAGGAGGAAAGTTCATCGATCCGCATGGTTTGAATTGAATCGATCATGACTAGATCCGGGTGGAAGGTCTGGATATAATCGGCAATGGCCCGCGTATCATTCTCCGCCATGATCAAAAGATTTTCGTTATGAACGCCTAGTCGTTCGGCGCGCAGTTTCAGTTGCACGGCCGATTCCTCACCCGAAACATAAAGCAGTTTGAGCGCCTGGTCGATGGAGGCGCAGATTTGAAGCAGGATGGTGGACTTCCCGATACCAGGATCGCCGCTAAGCAAAACGACCGAACCTTTGACAATACCCCCGCCCAAAACGCGGTCGAGCTCGCCGATATTCGTTTGATAGCGGTGTTCATCCACAACCGAAATTTCGTGGAGCGGTTTCGCATTTGCAACATGTGCCGCGCCGGACGCAAAACTGGAGGCGCTCCCTGCCGCGGCCGGCTTTGCCGCAACTACCTGTTCCTCCAGGGTGTTCCAGGCCCCGCAGGACGGGCATTTTCCCATCCAACCGATCGATTCGTTTCCACATTCGGAGCATACATAAATTGTCTTTGTTTTATTGGCCAAGGGCCTCATCTCCATCCTGGTTGTAGTCCAGAATGCCGCAAAAAATCGAAAAGGCCATTCTGGATTGATAATCCTCTGTTTTTAAAAGTGAGAGTTCCTTCTGGTTGCTCAAGAATCCACATTCCACGATCACCGCAGGGATAGGGGCATGATATAGTAAATAAGTGCTCTCGGTCCCCTGTTTAATGACTCGTTTATTATCCGGTTGCAACATCGAAACGATAGATTGCTGGATATTTTCTCCCAGGCGCTTTGATTCTTCCTCGGTGCGGGGTGAATAAAACACCTGGGCGCCCATAACCGAAGAGGTCGTAAATTTGTTCAAATGAATGCTTACAAAGATGGCCTCTGGGTATTTTTGCATGAGCGCTAATCGATTTTTTAAATCGCTTGCCTTTTTGGAACGGATCTGGTTTCCAATGTCGTTTGTGGCGATGTCGCTATCTCTGGTTAAAATCACTTCATAGCCGCTGAGTGATAAAAAATCGCATAATTTTAAAGTGATATTCAAGTTGATATCTTTTTCGACTGTACCATCGCTCGCGACGGCGCCGCCGTCAAAGCCGCCATGGCCGGCGTCAAGAATAATGACCGGTCGCTTGTTCAGTGCAGCAGAAGCGGCTTTGACAGCCTCATCCAAGTCTATGACCGCAAAGGTCATGAAGCAGACTACAAGCAGGGCGCATCCGCAAAAAGCGGCTCTTTTCCACATTGTCAAACGGCATCACCTCACGCATACTCTGGATAAAGATATGCGCAGACACCATTGCGATATGCAAAAAGGGCGCCGGCACCGGCGCCCCTCCCTCACACAATTTTGCGGGATTTTCCAACGTTGACCCCCAAAATGCCTCCGATTGTCGCCGCAAGAACCAAAATGACCGCATGCAACAAGCTCATCAGACTGATGCCGCTGGGATCTACGATTAAAGATACCAAGGTCAGCAACAAGAACAGGATTCCTCCGACCATCAGGCCGCGCAAAAGTCCCTTGTTCCCGGTCTTTTTTGAAAGATAAAATCCGGCGGCAAAGGCACCGGCCGCCGCCGCGACTGACGCCAACGGGCTAGCCAAAGACTGGCTAAGATCAGCGGCCGCTATGATGAAGGCAAATACAAGTAAGACCAGCGCTGTTACAAGAATGCCAAGGACCACCGCTTTGACGACCATCCAGTAGGCCGGCGTTTCCGTTCGGTTTGATTTATGCCTTTTCTCCACAGCGATTCCCCCTTACCATATAAAATATGAAGGGACATCGCTAAAAAGACCTTATTTCTGTTCCGTTTCAGAATTCTTTTCTTTTTTGGGCTTCTTTTCTTTTTCCGCCTTGGCAGGCTTTGCGGGTTTTGCTTCGGCCTCTTTTTCGTCATGAACGGTCAGATTTTGCTGAATTGCCCAGCGCGCAAGCTTTTGCTTAGAATGGTCGCTTTGGGACTCGACGACGACAGAATCCTCTTTGATGGAAATAATGCGCCCATATAAGCCGCCGATGGTAATGATTTCATCACCGATCTCCAGCGAATTGCGCATTTTGTCCTCTTCCTTTTGGCGTTTACGTTGCGGGCGAATCATGATAAAATACATGACGACACCAATAATCACAAGGTAAATCACCATTGTCCAAATGCCCATACCACCGGTTTGCGTCTGGCTTGCGCTCGCTTCCAATAACTGCATAACTGAAACCTCCTAGATACTTGTCCTCTATTATAACGAATTGAGACCGGATTTGCAAGCATTATTTCTCAGATTCGCCGGCCCAGAACCGCTTCCCTTTCCCGTTTAAATTCAGCAAAGGACCCGGCTTCTAATGCAACGCGGATCTCTGCCATTAAATGATTATAAAAATAAAGGTTATGCAACACACTGAGGCGATGCGCCAACATTTCCCCGCTTTTGATCAGATGGCGAAGATAGGCGCGGCTATAGCGGCGGCAGACCGGGCAACCGCAGGCCCGATCAATGGGGCTCTCGTCCACTTCATACTTCTGGTTGTTGAGGTTGATGATCCCCTCGCTTGTAAAAAGATGGCCGTGCCGCGCATTGCGGCTGGGCATGACGCAGTCAAACAGATCGATCCCCCGTTCGACGCCGTTGAGGATGTTGACTGGTGTCCCCACTCCCATCAAATACCGCGGCTTATTGTTTGGCATGTGCGGCGTGACGTGATCGAGGACATCATACATCACTTCCGCCGGCTCCCCCACCGCAAGACCGCCGACAGCGTAACCGTCGAGATCCAGCTCAGCAATTTGGTCCATATGCGAGATCCTTAAGTCGTTGAAGGTGCATCCTTGATTGATGCCGAATAGCATCTGCTCTGGATTCACCGTTCCTTCCAGTTGGTTGAGCCGGTCCATTTCGGCTTTGCAACGTTTTAGCCACCGCACAGTTCGCTCGCAAGACTGCTTGGAATATTCATAAGGGGCGGGGTTTTCGACGCACTCATCAAAGGCCATGGCGATGGTCGATCCGAGGTTCGATTGGATCCGCATGCTTTCCTCCGGCCCCATAAAAATGCGGCGGCCGTCGACATGCGAAGCAAATGTGACGCCGGCCTCCTCGATTTTACGAAGGGAGGCCAAGGAAAAAACCTGGAATCCACCGCTATCCGTTAAAATCGGACCATTCCATGTCGTAAAACGATGCAGTCCGCCCATTTGTTTTATGAGTTCGTCGCCCGGGCGCACGTGCAGGTGGTAGGTGTTGCACAGCATGACCTGGCAACCGATTTGTTCGAGGTCGGCGGCAGAGACCGCGCCCTTGATTGCGGCCGAAGTCGCGACATTCATAAAAGCCGGCGTCTGGACGGTCCCGTGCTTGGTGCAGAATTCCCCGCGCCGGGCGTTTCCTACTTGCTTAAGCAATCGAAACATAGATTTTCCTTCCTTACAAAATCAGCATCGCATCGCCAAAGCTATAGAATCGATATTGCTCCTCGACTGCCACTTGATACGCATGCATTGTATTTTCATATCCGGCAAAGGCCGAAACCAACATAATCAGTGTGCTTTCGGGCAGATGAAAATTCGTAATCAACCCGTCCATGCACCGAAAATCATAGCCTGGATAGATAAAAATGTCGGTGTCTCCCGAACAGGGGGCGATTTTTCCCTCTTGCCGCATCATACTTTCCAGCGTTCGGCAACTCGTCGTCCCAACGCAGATGACCCGGCCGCCGCTTTGCTTGGTTGCCGATATCAAATCGGCTGTCTCAGGCGGGACATAAAAATGCTCGGAATGCATTTTATGCTCGGTAATTTCCTCCACTTTAACCGGCCGGAAGGTGCCGAGGCCCACGTGCAATGTCACATATCCGATTCCGATGCCGCGCCTCTTTAGCTTTTGCAAGAGCGCTTCGGTGAAGTGTAGCCCTGCGGTGGGAGCGGCCGCCGAGCCGAGTTCTTTGGCATATACGGTCTGATATCGTTCTTTGTCAATCAGTTTTTCTTTGATATAATGCGGCAATGGCATCTGACCGACTTCGTCGAGTATCGCAGAAAAATCGCCGTCGAACTGAAAGCGCAAGACCCGGTTTCCGTCCGGCAAGACATCGATTACATCGGCCGCCAAGCGCGGATGGAACCAAAAATGCACACCGGTTTTGGCCTTTTTACCCGGGCCTGCAATCGCCTCCCAGGTATTTGCGTCGAGCTGTTTTAACAAAACAAATTCGACGACAGCACCGGTATCCTTCCTTGTACCGTAAAGCCTGGCCGGCAAAACGCGGGTATTGTTGAGGATTAAGCAGTCTCCAGGCCTTAACAATTCTGGAATTTCATAAAAATGCCGGTGCGAAATTTCTCCTGTTTTTCGATTCAGTGCCATAAGTCTGGAATTGTCCCGTTTTTCGAGCGGCGTTTGGGCGATCAGCGCTTCAGGTAATTCGTAAAAAAAATCGCTTTTTTTCATGAGAGTCTCCCTCAAAATCACAAATAGACCGGTTTGTACATAAAATATATTTGACAAACAAATATAGCAATGATATGATTAACAAAAATGGATTTTTCGCGCAGTATCTCTATTATATTGCAAGATACCCATGGAATCAACCATATTTTTCTGAAAGGATTTGTTTTCATTGAAACAGTATTGCGTAGGCATCGTCGGTGCGACGGGCATGGTCGGGCAACGATTTGCGCTTTTGCTAAGCGGGCATCCGTGGTTTCAAATAAAATGCCTGGCCGCCAGCAAGCGCTCGGCTGGAAAGACTTATGAAGAGGCCGTCGCGGGCCGGTGGGCCATGACTGAACCAATTCCCGAATCTCTAAAAGAAATGCCGGTCTTTGACGCTGTCGCCGATATGGAAAAAATCGCTTCCTCAGTCGATTTTATCTTTTGCGCCGTCGATATGAAAAAGGATGAAATCCGCGCGTTGGAAGAAGCCTATGCCAAGTTGGAATGCCCTGTTATCTCCAACAACAGCGCGCATAGAGGGACGCCGGACGTCCCGATGATCATCCCGGAAATCAATCCCGAGCATGCAAAAATCATCCCAGCGCAACGCAAGCGGCTTGGGACGAAACGCGGTTTTATTGCCGTCAAATCCAATTGTTCGCTTCAAAGCTACGTCCCTGCCCTCTTCCCGCTCTCAAACGAATACGGCCTAGAAAAGGCCCTAGTTTGCACCTATCAGGCCATTTCGGGCGCCGGCAAAACCTTCGAGCGCTGGCCGGAAATCCTCGATAACGTCATTCCCTACATCGGCGGCGAAGAAGAAAAATCCGAGCAGGAGCCTTTGAAGATTTGGGGCCGGGTTGAAGGCGACAAGATCGTCAACGCGACCTCCCCGAAGTTCACGGCGCAGTGCCTACGCGTCCCGGTTTCGGATGGCCATATGGCCGCTGTGTTTGCCTCTTTCGAGAATAAGCCTTCAAAACAACAAATTTTGGATTGTTGGGCGAACTTTTCAGGCCGCCCGCAGGCTTTGCATCTGCCGAGCGCCCCAAAGCAGTTTCTCCATTATTTTGTGGAGGATGACATGCCGCAAACGAAACTCAACCGGAACCTGGAGGGAGGCATGGCTGTCTCCATCGGCAGATTGCGCGAAGATACTCAGTACGACTACAAATTTGTTTGTCTCTCGCACAATACGTTGCGCGGTGCGGCCGGCGGTGCCGTGTTGCTCGCGGAGCTGTTGTGCGCGGAGGGGTATTTAGACAAATAATTCAAATCAGCAGAAAGGAACGTTGATTTTGATGAAACAAGAAATTTTCCGAGGCGCCGCGACTGCCATTGTAACCCCGATGAATGCTGACGGCACTGTTGATTACGCCGGATTCACTCGCCTGCTTGAATCGCAGGTCGCGGGCGGAATTGATGCGCTTGTCGTCTGCGGGACAACCGGCGAATCGGCCGCGCTTTCGCATGAAGAGCACGTCAAAGTAATCGAGACCGCAGTTCGGACCATTGCCGGGCGTGTTCCTGTCATCGCCGGCACGGGTAGCAATGATACGGCCTACGCTTTGGCCCTCTCAAAAGAGGCCGAAAAACTGGGCGCGGATGCATTGCTGATGGTGACGCCCTATTACAATAAGACCTCGCAAACTGGCCTTGTCGCGCATTATACTTATGTCGCCGACGGTGTAAACCTACCGATCATTCTTTATAATGTTCCCTCGCGGACCGGCGTTAATATTAAGCCGGAAACCTATGCGCAACTGGCAAAGCACCCCAACATCGTTGCGGCCAAGGAGGCCAACGGCGACGTCGGCGCTTTGGCACTGACCCGCCATCTTTGCGGCGATGAACTCGACATTTATTCTGGGAACGACGACCAGATCGTTCCGATTCTTTCTTTGGGCGGAAAGGGCGTTATTTCGGTGCTTTCAAATATCGCCCCAAAACTCACCCATGATATTTGCGCCTCCTATTTTGAGGGAAATGTCGAGAAAGCGGCAAAGTTGCAAATTGAGTACAGTCCCCTAATCCATGCGCTTTTTAGTGATGTCAATCCCATCCCGGTTAAAGAGGCCATGAATTTAATGGGGATGG
>CASFAP010000011.1 GCA_949292695.1 uncultured Eubacteriales bacterium
GATTTACAGCGCCGATGAGGCCTGAAAAGGCCGGGGGCGCTTTACAGCCCTCGCACCGGAGAGCCCTTCGCAGGCCATCTTTCGCGGGCCTTATTCCTTACCCGCATGGATAAAACCTGCGCCAGATATGGCGGGCCCGGACGAAATGCGCGGCAAGCCGGGCAATGGCAAGAAAGAAAAAGAGCAATAATAGCGAAAAAGCAGGTCTTCCGGCCTGCTTTTTTTGATGGAACGAAAAATAGCCGGGGGGACTTTAAAAGACTCCAGCTTTGGAAGCGCACAGGGCGGCGGGGGCGCAGGAAACGGCCGGACGGCGGCCCGGCCGGGATAGACGCCCGAATGGAGAGATCGGGGAGGGCGGCGGCCCGCGCGCCGCAGGCGCGCTTTACGCACCGGCGCGGGAAGCGAAAGACCTGGCAATTCTGAATGCCCCAAGGCCGCGAAACGCCGCTCGCAAGAATTTCTCCTTTGCCGGTGCGTCCGGCGGCCGATGGCCGCCAGGGCCGCCGCCCGCAAGCCTGCGAACTAGGATTGCATTTTGGTGAGATTCGTTTCGCCGTCCATCTGCTCATATTGCCATCGCGCCCTTTCCCGCGCTTGGCGCAAAGTCGCATCCGGGATTTCTGCATAAATGCACATTTGGCATCTGCCTTGAATATCCAATTCTATCTCGTGCAAGAAACACCCCGTTTGCGTCCAATAGACGCAGTAGCAATTTTCGCATTGCATTTTAGGTCCCCTTTCTCCAAGCGCCAGCATTGCAAACGCAATGCATATTTTTTGCGACTGAATTGTTACAATAAATGCAGTACAAATGTATTGCGAGGTTCGATAATGGCTTCCTTTAAAATTCCCAGCTTCCCGCCGACAACCAATAAGACCATTCGGTTTCCAAATGACGTCATTGAACAGGTCGAAGCAAAGATAGAAGGGCAAAATTGCACCTTTTCGGCCTTTGTGATCGCGGCGGTCCGCGCGGCTTTGGACGATCTGGATCAGAAAAAGCACTGATTAAAGCTTAGAGATCAGTTTTTGGCATTCTTCGCAGATATATTTTTTGTGAAAGGGTTTTAGGTGTTCTGTCGCACCGCAGGAAAGGCACTGGAAAATGTGTTGCCGGATTACGATTTCGTGATCCTTGGGGTTAGCCCAAATTTCGACCGGCGTTTTTTCATCCCATTTTAATACGTTTCGCACAATGGTGGGCAGGACGACACGCCCTTCTTCATCGATGAGATGCAGTCCCTTCGCTTCTTCCATAGTGGATTTGCTCCCTTGCATTTGAATCTCGGTCAAAAATAGATTTTGATCGGCTTTTTCAGTATAGCAAATATGCATTGCAATTGCAATGCATATTTTTTATATGTTTTACGCTACAATAAATGCAGTACATTTGCATTGCGAGGTTGCCGATATGTCTTCTTTTAAAATACCTAAGACACCGTCTACCACCAATAAAACAATTCGCTTTCCAAATGATCTCATTGAAGCAGTAGAAAAAAGCATTCGCGGCAAGGAGAGCACCTTCTCGGCCTTTGTGATCGCGGCGGTCCGCGCGGCTTTAGAGGATCTTGAGCATAACAAGTAATCAAAAAACAGCCCGGTGGATGGGGCTGTTTTTTTGTTTTGCCAGGAATCTGCGCGCCCCGGGCTGAAGCCGAATGTCGCCTGGAATCGCGCGCCTCGGGCGAACAGGAAAAGGGCGATGGCGCGAAGGAGACGCAAGCATAAAAAAGCAGGCCGAAAGGCCTGCTTTTTGCATGGGAGCTATGGACGGGGCATCTTTTCGTTGGAGTGGTATGGATTTGGAATATTCTAGGCGGAGGGCTTGGAACGAAGGATTTAAGGAGGGCGATGGGAGGTTTCAAGGGGAGGGCGGCGGCCCGCGCGCCGCAGGCGCGCTTTACGCGCCGGCGCCGAAAGCTGGAGCCCTGGCGGCTCTTAATTCGCCCCAAAGCCGCAAAAATCTTTTCAAAGCGGCGCGTTTCTGCCGGTGCGTCCGGCGGCCGAAGGCCGCCTGGGCCGCCGCCCGCATTTTCGATGAACGCCCCTTCGCAGAGCCCTCCGGGCCCGCAAAGCGGCATAATGGTCAGAGCAGACCTAAGTGTTCCAGCAGGATCTTGAAAGCGATGAGGATGAGGATCAGGCCGCCGGCGAATTCGGCCTTTGCCTGGTACTTGGCGCCGAAAACATTGCCGATCTTGATGCCGAGCGCCGAAAGCAGGAAGGTGATGGCGCCAATCAGGCCGATAGCCGCGAAAATGTTGACGCCGGGGAGTAGCGCAAAGGTGACGCCGACGGCCAGCGCGTCGATGCTCGTCGCGACGGCCAGGATCAGCATAGCGGCCGGACGGAAGGAGGCGTCGGGCGTTTTTTCCTCCTTGGAGAGGGCTTCGCGGATCATGTTACTGCCGATAAAGGCCAGGAGCGCAAAGGCGACCCAGTGGTCAAAGGCTGTTATGTAACGCTGGAAGGCCGAACCCAGGGCATAGCCCAGCAGGGGCATGAGGGCCTGGAAGCCGCCGAACCAGGCGCCGGCCGTCAAATACTGGCGCCAGCCGACCTTCGAGGCGGCCAGGCCCTTGCAGATCGAGACCGCAAAGGCGTCCATCGAGAGCCCCAAAGCGATAAGCAAAAGTTCATAAAAGGCCATACCGTTCCCTCCGGCAAAAAAGTTTTACATAACCGGCGCACGCGGCGCCGCGGAATGCGCGCAAAACTGCGTGATCGGGCGCTACGAACCCATTCCAATAAAAAAACTCAGGCGCGGCCGCACCGCACATGAGTTTTTGCGACTTCCCTGACTGACCGGCGAACCGCCGACCAGGGAATTATAGTCTAGCATAATTCTGAGCGTTTGTCAATGCAAAAGGGCATTTTTCCGCCGCTTCCGTTCGCGGGAGGTGCTGGGCGCGCGGCTTTTGGTTCGCGGCGCTTTGGGCACGCGGAGTTCGCAGGCCTAGGGGTTCGCGGCCAGGTCCTGGGCCCCGGCGCACAAATGGGCGCGGCGCCAGGCCGTGGGCGCCAGACCGCACTGCTTGGCGAAGGCGCGGTTGAAGGAGCGGATCGAGCTGAAGCCCACCGAAAAGGCGACGTCGGTAATCCGAGCCTGGGGCTCGGCCAGGGCCTCGCAGGCGTCTTCAATGCGCAGGGTGTTCAAAAAGTCGTTGAAGCCGATTTTGATCTTCTGGCTGAAGAGGTGGGAGATATGGTATTTGTTGATGTGCAATTCATCGGCGATCTGCTCGAGGGTGAGGGGGGCGCGGTAGTGGTCGAGGCAGTAGCGCAGGATGCTACGCAGGGTGTCGGTATTGCGCAGGTTGACCGGCTCGAAGGCCATATGCTTAAAGATTTCGCTGAGGAGCAACAAAAAATAGGCCTTGCGCTCGGTTTCGTGGTAGGGGGTGGTGGAGGAATTGCAGGCGATGATCTTGCGCAGATAATCGTAGACCTGCTCGCCGCAGTCATTCCGGCGGACGGCGGGGCAGACCGGCACCGACTGGCTAAAGACCGAAGCGAACTCACTGCACAATTCGGGCGGGAAGATGAAGATGATGCATTTGACCTCGTCGAGATCGCGAAAATAATGGATCTGGTTGGGGAAGGCCAAAAAGAGGTCGCCGGCTTCGAGCAGGACCTCGTTGTGATCCGAATAGGCCCGCGTGCGGCCCGAAAGCAGGTAGACCAGCTCGATATGGTTATGGAAATGGATCGAGCAGGTCAGGCGGGTTTGCTCCTTTGTAATGATTTCGTTGCCCTTGTCTTCATAAATCGCCGGCATGCGCGCACCTCGTTTATCGCAATATATGGCCAGTTTTTGCTTTTTCTTGGCTTGCATTATAGCACACAAGTTTTTACAATGCAAGTAGAATCTTTTTGTGCAAAAAGGAGTGGAAAGCATGAAGCAGTTTCCCATCGCATTGCAACTCTATTCGGTGCGGGACGACGTGGAGAAGGACTTTGGCGGCACGCTGGCCAAAGTAAAGGCCATGGGGTATGACGGCGTCGAGTTCGCCGGGCTTTACGGCCACAGCCCGGCCGAGGTCAAGGCCCTGTGCGAACAAAACGGCCTGAATCCAATTTCGGCCCATGTGCCCTACCTCGACATGATGGCCGACCCGAGCGGAGTGTTGGCCGATTATGCCGCCATCGGTTGCCGCTATGTCGCGATTCCCTACCTGACCGAGGAGTACCGGCCCGGAGCCGCAAAGTTTGACGAGGTCATCGCCGGCGCGCGGAAACTCGGTGAGATCGCGAAGGAACTCGGCATGACGCTTTTATATCACAACCACGATTTTGAGTTCCAAAAGCTCGGCGGCGTGTATGCGCTCGACATCCTTTACCGCGAGGTGCCGCCAACGCTTTTGCAGACCGAGCTCGACACCTGCTGGGTCAGTGTCGGCGGGGAGGACCCGGCGGCTTATATCCGCAAATACAGCGGCCGGTCGCCTGTCGTGCACCTCAAAGACTATGCCGGCCAAAAGGGCGGCAAGATGTATGACCTAATCGGCATCGAAGACGACGGTGATGACAGCGCCGCCGAAGCGCCGAGCACCTTCGAGTTCCGGCCGGTCGGAAAAGGGGTCCAGGACTTCCCCTCGATTCTGGCGGCCGCTGAGGAGGCGGGGGCCGAGTGGGTCGTCGTCGAGCAGGACGCGCCCAGCATGGGGCTGACGCCCTTAGAATGCGCCAGGGCCAGCGTGGACTACTTAAAAAGCCTGCGGTAACGGCGGGAAGGCCTGCCATAGCGCCGCAGTGCGCA
>CASFAP010000012.1 GCA_949292695.1 uncultured Eubacteriales bacterium
CTGCCGCCTGCCGCTGGTCGCTATGAGCGATGCGGGGCGCGAGGCACTCAAAAAAGAATTGAAGGCCGTTGGATTGATAAAATAAACTGAAAAGAAGGATGTGAAAAGGATGCTTCGTATCATCTTGAGTGGTTGCGGCGGAAAGATGGGGCGTGCGGTCGGCGCCTGTGTCGATGCAGATGAGGATTGTGAAATCATCGCCGGTGTAGACAAAGCTGATAATTTTTTGTTCCGGTTCCCTGTTTTTTCAAAGTTTTCGGATGTAAAAGCCAAGGGTGATGTTATCATCGATTTTTCGCATCCGTCTGTTTTAAATGACTTATTGGATTTTGCGCGCCAAACCGGAATGCCCATCGTTTTAGCGACAACCGGATTTGATGAAGAACAGACCAAATTGATATACGCCGCCAGTCGCGAAATTCCGATCTTTTTCTCATTTAATATGTCGTTGGGGGTCAATTTACTGATCCACCTTGCAAAAAAGGCGACGGAACTTCTTGGTGATACCTTCGATATCGAAATCGTCGAAAAGCATCACAATCAAAAACTGGATGCTCCCAGTGGGACGGCGATTATGCTGGCCAACGCAATCAATGAGACGCTCGGCAACAACATGAAATTTGAATACGACCGCCATTCAAAGCGGCAGAAGCGTTCCAAAAATGAAATCGGCATCCATTCTGTGCGGGGCGGGACAATTGTCGGCGAGCACGATGTAATTTTTGCGGGGCATGATGAGGTTGTAACCCTTTCGCATTCTGCGGCCTCCAAAGAGGTATTCGCCGCCGGCGCCTTAAAGGCCGCCAAATTTATGAAGGGAAAACCCGCGGGCCTATACTGCATGGATGATATGATTGAACTGTAAAAAAAGCGAGGAAGTGATTCCTCGCTTTTTTGTTGGCACTTTATATGCGCTATAAATACTTTTGGGAGAATCAAAGAATCGTTTGTATATTTTAGGCGCCGTAACATCCTTACACCCGACGACCTTGGAACCGAGAATGTGCTGTCCGCATAAAATGAGATTGACCACGCAAACAACGATTCGCTTCACACCGCAATCTAGTTATTCTCTTTAAAGGAGTTCCTTTTATGACAAATAATAATATGCAACAAAACCCACAGAGCGTATATGTGCCGCAAAACTATGATGCCATGCGTTATGCAGGAACGCCCTATGCGACCGAAAATGGCGAGATGCAAACCGGGCAAATGCCGGTGTGCACCGGTATGGAGGCTACTACATACAACGCGGCCGAAACCGGCGAAATGCGTGCGGCACGCCGCGCACTTGAGGCACCATCTAATTCGCAGACGCTCTACCCAAGAGCGGTCGGGGCCGTCGCATCGTCTGAAAACGAGGCGTTTTTGCCAGGATATCTCAAACGCCATATTGGCAAATGGATGCGTGTCGAATTCCTGCTGGGCGGCAACCTGGTCCGCCGCGTCGGGCAACTGATCGACGTGGGGGCGAGTTATATTGTCCTTAAAATGTATGAAGCCAATACGACGATGGTTTGCGATCTGTATTCGATCAAATTTATCACGATCCTCTATGATAAGCAAATGTCAAAACTCTTTACGCTATAAACAAAAACCGTCGATTGCCGAACGGATCTACCAGAAGCCTTTAGCCAAAATAAAAGGCCAGAGCGATTGCTCAGGCCTTTTATTATATCGTGTTTCAAGCGTTAAACGCGCCTAGCGTAGGCACGTAAATTTACCGCTTTTCTTTTACAAACACGTAACAGCGAAACAGCGCTTCTTGTTTAGGTTTTAGGTGTTACGAATCCACGCCAACCCTTACCATGTAATTTTGTGATAAACCTTTTTGCCCTTTTTGAGGATGCAATACGAATCTTTGAAATTAGCCGGGCGCAAAATATAGGCCGGATCGCTGATTTTCTGATCGTCAATCGATACGCCGCCCTGCTGAATCAAGCGCCTACCCTCCCCTTTTGATGGGATCAAGCCGGCTTTCAGCATGAGGTCGAGCAGGCCGATTTCACCGTTTGGCAAATCCGCCGATGCCAAAGCTGTCGTAGGCATGCTACTTAAATCGTTGCCGCCGCCAAATAGCGCCCTGGCCGCCGCTTGCGCCTTTTCGGCCTCATCAGCGCCGTGAATCATCTTGGTCAATTCGTAGGCAAGCAATTCTTTCGCGCGGTTGAGCTCACTACCCGACATCGATTCGTATACGGCAATTTCCTCGAGCGGGACGAAGGTCAGCATTTTTAAGCAATGGACGACATCGGCATCGTCAACATTGCGCCAATACTGATAGAAATCGTAAGGGGATGTCTTTTCGGGGTCGAGCCAAACGGCACCGTTTTCGGTTTTGCCCATTTTTTTGCCGTCGCTCTTTAACAGAAGGTTGAAGGTCATGCCGTAGGCCTCCTTTTGTTCCGAACGCCGGATGAGCTCAACTCCGCCGATGATGTTGCTCCACTGGTCGTCGCCGCCCAGCTGGAGCTGGCAGTCATACTTTCGGTTGAGGACGAGAAAGTCGTAACTCTGCATAACCATATAATTCATTTCAAAAAAGGAGAGTCCGCGTTCCAGGCGCTGTTTATAGCATTCGGCGGCCAACATGCGATTGACCGAGAAATGGACGCCGACATCCCGCAAAAAGTCGACATAATTGAGATCTAACAGCCAATCTCCGTTATTGGCCATGATGGCTTTCCCATCGGAAAAATCAATTAAAATCGACATTTGCGAAACAAAGCGCGAGATATTGTGCGCAATTTCCTCTCTCGTCAGCATCTTGCGCATATCTGTTTTGCCGGAAGGGTCGCCAATCATACCGGTGCCGCCGCCGAAGAGAGCAATCGGCCGGTGGCCGTGTTTTTGCATGTGCGCCATCACGACCATTGCGACAAAATGGCCTACGTGCAGGCTGTCGGCCGTTGGATCGAAGCCAATGTAGAAGGTTGTTTTTGTTTCATCCAATAGCTGGCGAACTTTTTCTTCATTTGTTGTTTGCGCGACCAGGCCGCGCGCCTTCAATTCTTCAAATAAGGTCATGGTTTTTACTCCTATCCAGTAATTCTCTGGCTGAACGCAAAACGGTTTCAGACGGCTGAGCGCCCGCCATAATCCGCGCGATCTCCTGAACACGGCCCTCTTCACTGAGGGCGGTGACATTTGTAAAGGTGTTTTGATTTGCAATGGCCTTTTCGATCAACAAGTGCCGGTCGGCCATGACGGCGATTTGGGCCAAATGGGTCACGCAAATGACCTGCCGCACTTTTGATACGCGCGCCAGTTGCCTCCCCACCTTTTGGGCGGCGCGGCCGCTGATGCCGGTATCAATTTCATCAAAGATCAACGTGTCGACCTCGTCGCGGTCGGCCAGCGCGCTTTGAATTGCCAACATAATCCGGGAAAGTTCGCCGCCGGAGGCGATTTTAATCAGCGGCTTCGGCAAAGAGCCGGGGTTTGTGGAGATTAAGAATTCGGCGAGATCGCACCCGCGCTTTGTATATTTTCCCTGCTCGATCTGCACAAGGAAGGTCACCTGTGGCATATCGAGGTCCTGCAATATTCTGCAAACCGTTTGGCTAAGGCGCTCCGCGGCCTTTTTCCGCGTCTCGCTCAAGCGCTCCCCGAGGGCAATCAATTGCTCCTCTGCCTGCTCCAACTCGACTTCCAGCTCTTGCGCGCGCGCTTCAGAAAAAGCGATCCTTTGCAATTTTTCTTGCGCATCCGCCAAAAAAGTCAACATTTCCGCTTCGCTATTCCCGTATTTTAACATCAGACGATGCAAAAAATCAAGCCTTTGTTCACATTTTTCGAGTTCTTCGGGCGAATAGGAGAGCTCGCGCAGGAATTGTTCAATATCTTCGGCAACAGACTGCATTTCAAGGCTTATTCCAGCTAACTTTTCTGCATTTGCATTAAGCGCCGAGGCACCCGAAGAGAGCATTTCACGGCTTGCGACTTCGGCGCGTGCAACAGCTCCGTCAGATTCCTCGTCTCCCAAAAGCAACTGCGTTGCCATAGTTAAGTGTTTGGCCAGCTTCTCGTAATTTCGGAATTGCGCGCATTTTTCTTTCAGGCGCTCACTCTCTCCTACCTCAAGTTGCGCCGCGGTCAGTTCGTTTACCTGATACTGGAGCAGTTCTACCTGCCTTGCTTTTTCGGCCTCATCAGCCTGCAAAGAGGATAGTTCTTTGCGAAGACGGCCTACAGTTTGGAAGGTTTCGAAGTAAGCTTGACGCTCAAGCAGGTTATCGGCCAATTTGTCCAAAAATGAAAGGTGGGTCTGCGCATCGAGCAGGGCTTGATTGTCATGCTGGCCGTGGATATTGATCAAAAATCGGCCGATCTGGCGCAAAATGCCGGCCGTGACGGCTTGCCCGTTGAGGAAGGCCGTCCCCTTGCCGTCAGACCGAAGGGTGCGTTGCAACAAAAGGTTCCCTTCTTCGTCGGGAGAAAACCCTGCTTCGGCCAGTTTTTCCAGGACAGGCTGAGAGAGGTCACAAAACAGTGCAGAGACCGAGGCTTTTTCGCAACCGGTGCGAATCCGTTCGCGCGAGGTGCGTTCCCCCAGCACGGCATTAATGGCATCGATTACGATCGACTTCCCCGCGCCGGTCTCCCCTGTTAAGACGTTGAGGCCATTGCAAAGCGTCAAATCGGTCTTTTCAATAACGGCAATATTTTCGATATGCAAATTTTTCAGCATATCTTCACCTCATCACAGCATTTTTTTGAGCTTGGCTACCAAAGCCACCGCTTCAGCTTCGCTCCGGGTGATGGCTAGAATGGTATCGTCGCCGGCCAAAGAGCCGACGATCATCTCGCCGAACAAATGATCAATGGCGACACAGGCGCTCGAAGCCATACCTGCATAGCATTTGACGACGACATCATTCATCGCATAATCGATCTCGAGCACAGCACGCTGAAAAACATCGACAAACCGTTCCGAATGGGAAGAAGCCGATTTCTCTTCTGGATGATAGGCTGAAATGTAACGGTATCGTCCATCTGCGTCCTGCGCTTTGACGATGCGCAATTCCTTGATATCGCGCGAGACGGTCGATTGCGTCACTTGATAACCGAGCTCACATAGAGCATTCTGAAGGTCATCTTGCGTTACGATGACCCTTTCGCGAATCAGTCGCAGAATCTCCTCTTGTCGTTTATTTTTCATGCTTTTGGCTCTTCTCCTTTGGCATCCAGTTTTTGAAACAAAGTGTTAAAAAAAGAATGATTTTGAATGCGGATCAGCAAAAGCGCAATTTCCGCCTTCGAAACTTCGATTTGCGTCCCCGACGCCAACCTGCAGGAATCCCAGCCATCGACCGTCAGGTAAATTTCAGCCTGTTCTCGCGCTTTTGGCGTTATTGTTATCGTCGCCGCGCTGTGAAAGAGAATTGGCCTTGCAAAGACGGCGTAAGGGCAAATTGGGGTCAGTGTAATATTCTCAATCGAAGGATCGATGATGGGGCCACCGGCCGACATCGAATAGGCCGTCGAGCCGGTGGGTGTAGAAATAATCAGACCATCCGCGCGATAAGAAATAGAATCCTTTCCTACAGAGGCCGTCAAATCAATCATTTTTGAGAGCGATCCTTTTGATATGACTGCCTCATTCAATGCGTAATAGATCTTTTCCGTATCCCCGAGAACCCGGACTTTCAGGAGCATCCGGGGTTCGATTCGAAAGCTCCCGGTTTTGAGAGAGGCCAATTTTTCGAGCTCATGCGGATCTAAATCGGCAAGATATCCGACTCTGCCGGCATTGATCCCCAAAAGCGGCTTTTGGAATTTTGCGGCGCCCGCGGCATGGCGCAAAATTGTCCCGTCGCCCCCCACCGTCAAAATCGCATCGCAGGCTTCATATAAGGCTTCCGGTTCCAATACACGACAATTTTCGAACAGCGGCTCGGGCAACAAGCATGCAAACCCTAAGCGCTTCAAAACGCATATTACCTCCCGTGTCAAAGGGAGAATGCCCTCTTTTTGCAAATTGGGAAAAATCGCCAGACGTTTGAGATTGGGTCGCTCATTCATCTAAACCACCCCCTACAATTTCAACCATCGAATCCACGTCGAGATGGTAACGTTTCAGCGCGGCATCCACAGTTGATGCCGGCACAAAGGCGTCGTCAATCGCGAAAATGTGATAATGGCTACACACCCCCGCGGTATAAAGCAGGCCGGCTAATTG
>CASFAP010000013.1 GCA_949292695.1 uncultured Eubacteriales bacterium
CATTCGGATTTTTCCACCACGGCGAATATCTACGCCCATCTGGATTACAGTTCGAAGCTCTCCTCGGCGCAGGCGATGGTGAGCGGTATGCCCCTTCCCGAAGCGGGCGATTTCGGCAGCAGATGGGAGCAAAACGCAGAAAAAAGCGGGAAATAAAGCAAAAAGCTGTTCTTTCCAAAATTATGGAAAGAACAGCCCAAAACCGGGTGATTTTTTGAGTAGGGGTAAAAAAAGAAAAATCCAGAAACCCGCATGGTTACTGGATTTTTCGATGGCGGAGCGGGTGGGATTCGAACCCACGAGCCCGTGAGGACTACCTGATTTCGAGTCAGGCCCGTTATGACCACTTCGATACCGCTCCCTCTATGTTCAGCCGTCATTTTTTCCTGCCTTTTTCCGGTGAAAAAGGGCTTTGGAAAGAACTGACGGAAAGAACAGCAAACTTATTCAATTTTCGAACCGGGTAAAACCCGCATGGTTACAAGGTTTTTGGTGGACGAAACGGACAGCTCCCCGCAAGATTTCGAGTCAGGCCCGTTATGACCACTTCGATACGCTTCCAAATAATATCAAATTTGCTTTTGCATAATTTGCGTCTATATTTTTTACTTAGAGTCATTCAAACACGGTTATAAAGCGACAAAGTCGCACTTTTTATCCCGTTTATAACCGCCAAAGAACTTATTTATTATATAGATTACCCGAGACTTTGTCAAGTAATTCTTAACGCCTGTAGCATAATGGGACCATAAATGTTGATTTATGATCCCATTAAATTGTACTCCTTCCCCACTTTAGAGGTCCTCGATCAACTTGGCTGGCCGCGCATATATAAAAGCAATGCTTCGCCGAGGATTCCTCCCTCGAAGGGGCGGCAATTATGGCCATTCGGCGTGCCATGCGGGCCATAGAATTCGGAAACCGTACCATACATACTCAAGATGCCACTGTGCAATATCGTATCCACCAAGTCGAAGCAAATCGGATCTTGCAACTGCAACATGTCATATAACATCAACCCCATCGTATGACCGCAAAATCCCTCCATGCATTCCTGGCAGTTCGGCAAAAATCCGGTTTCTTTGCGCACAAAAGCCTTGCATGCAAGGGCTTCGCTACGTTCACGCCCGTCTGTCAATTTGCAAGAAAGCCAGAGTGGCAACAGCTTGTAATTGGTTAGCTGGCCCTTATGATGCCATATCGTCCCATCTTCCTCGACGCTGGCCGCCCAAATATAGCCCCGTTCCGTTCCAGTCCAAAATAGCCGGTCAATACTAGCCTGCAAGGCTGTTAAAAATTGCAAATGGTTTGCACCGGTGACAGAATCATACCAACGAATCGAAGCCAAAGCCGCCATCATCGAGGGAAACGACGCTTTTTGGTGATCAAAAGGATATTCGGGGTTGATAAAGCGCCCATATTCCTCGCCGTCATAATTACAACAGTACTGTTCGGTTTCATCGCCGTTGAATGGCAGGGTCATATCGTGCGCCTTTAGCCATTGAATCTGCGCATTAACAGCCCATTCGGCCGAAGGCCTAAAAGCCGCGGGAATGAATGTTTGCTTTGTCGCCCGCAAATAGTCGCGAAGCATAAAAAGATAATATGCCGTGACTTCCGATGCATCGCAGATAAAAGAGTGACCGATAAAGCTATCTGACCCCATCGACCACCAATTGGGCAAAAATCCCGACACTTCCCATTTGTGATGCAAATTTTTCAGCAAAAGCTCGACTTCGTCCGCGTGACCGGTCGCCAGCAATAGGCGCATTGCGCCGTGGGTGTCGCGGATATAGGAGTTCGCGTATTTGCGAATACCTGCAATCATACCGCCGTCGGCATTCTGTTGCATTTTAATCGCTAGCAAAAGCGACTCTATAACATCCTGCAACAGATTTCCCTGCGCGGATGCCTGAAAGTTGCCCTTTGCAAGCCACGCGTTCCAAAAATGGAAGGTTTCATGCAACCGGTCAATCCATTCCGCTTGGGTGCCCATATCGGGGATATCGGTCGCATAAAAATGCCGGTGAAGCAACAAAGCGGTTTGTTCTGTTTTTGAGCAATTGGCCTGAAGCACATAATTGCCTTCGCCCTGGGCAGTTGCTTTTCCGCCTAAAAAACCTGCCTGAATTCGGCGCTCTGCCCAATTTAAGGTTTCCCGGTTCCCAAAGCAGTAGGTTTCCGTACCGGCACAAATGCGCACGGAATCGGACAACAATTCGGTTTTAAGTTCAGGTGGGGCCATGAATTCCACCCGCAAGGTAACCGGCAAATCGGACTGAACAAAGAACAGCCGTACACTCGTCCGGCACCCCGGCGGTACATAATCAAAAAAGCAGATATACGTCTCACCTTGGTTCCAATCTCCGAAAAAAACGCCCGCTGAGCGAATGCGGCGGATTCGAAATTCGGGATAGTAACACTTTTCCCCAATCCATGCAGAAAAGGTTTCCCGTTCTACATAATTCGGGCTGGTATAATCCGGGCCGATGCAAAAATCAATCGCACCCGTACTTTGCGCCGACATCCCTACAATCCCGTTTCCCACAAAGTAGGAATCCTTGTGCCCTGGTATTTCCACCAACTGCTCCTGCACATTTTGAATAAATTTATCCAAACTTTACCGCCCCGCTTTCAACCGTATGATAGCAAAAAAACAGATAGAAAGCAAGAGAGAAAAATTTTTAATGACAAGTCAGCCGCCAAGTGGTATAATGTCCACAGCGGAGGCGCCGCGGTTTTTCGCGAGCGTTTTTTCAATATGGCTGGCTGTGGACATTTTGGCCGCAACCGATGACCGACCGGAAAAGCTGGTTCGACTCGCTCTCAGCCCCAAGGAGGCAAAATCGCCCAAGGTTGTGGTATCGTGCCCAAAATAAAAGCGCAATGCGCTTTTAAACGTAGCAAGGATGGAGTTTCAACCGCACCGCTAGAGCGTGACGTCGGAACCAATCGCATTCAAAAAGCGCCGTTGCTTTAGACTGCCGGTCTGATCGCCTCCACCTGGCGGGCAAAATTCGGAACGCAACGATAAGTTAAGCATTGCAACCAGCAAAACCAAAATTGATTTTGGAGTGAAACGATTTATGGATAACCATTATTACGATCAAGTTGTCGCAGGAATGCGGGAATTTTTAGACGAACAGGGTTTTCAAGCCAATAAGGACGGCTCCTTTTCCAATGAAAAGAAATTGTTCCGCATCGAATACGATGAAAAAAAACAGACGTATATGTTGCAGGTGGCCGATCCGGTCGAGGCGGGAGAGCCCATCTTTAAAACAGCCAGTAGCTGGCTGTTTGACGATTCCCAAACCGCAAAAGACGCGGAGGCAGTTTCGATCGACTTTGTCGAAGAGCTTCGCCGGCAACTCGGCATTGCTCCGGTGCGCAAAAAACGGTATGGCGACGTCTCTTTGCCGACCAAAGCCGACGCAGGTGATACTCCAAATGTCTTGGTGCTCTGCCAAAAAACGTTGGCCATTTTTCCCCAATTTAAAGATGAATACAAAGCTCACGTCGAGCAATACGGCGAATTTTTGTGCATCGACTTTTTTTCTAAAACCCTGGTGCCGAAACTCCGCGAATTGTTGCAACAGAACAACAAAAAGCAGTTGAAAAAGGTGCTAGAGATGTTATCGCAAATGTTTGTCGAGGGCGACCGCATGGTAGGGAATGTTATCGTGGTTACCATCCTCTGCGGCGCGATTGGGACCGACCGCGCGCTGTATGACACGGCGTATGAAGCCATGAAGGAACTCCCCCACCTGCAAACCGCGGTGCGCTATGCCTTTGAACGTTTGCCAAAAGATAAAAAGATGAAGAAAATGCTTCTCGCGGCGGAATAGAAAAGCGGTCGCCGACATAAGTCGCGCATAAAGCGCCAGCGAGCCATATGCCGGCACATGAGTTCTGACAAAACAAAAGGAATCTTAACCAGATAGAATTTAAGAATGGCTTAAATACTGGATTTTTTTAGTCTTTTCCCCGCATATGCGGGGGGTGATCCTTGTAGCCGATGCACACAAAAATATACGGAATCCTTTTTCCCGCACATGCGGGGATGATCCCACTTCGCCGGTCTTGCCGACCGTGATGGTGCCCTTTTCCCCGCGCATGCGGGGGTGATCCCGACAGCACCGTGATGAACAGACCGCCGATTAGATTTTCCTTGCACACGCGGGGGTGATCCGCTGGGCAAATACAACGAGGGTGACCTTGTGGGGTTTCCCCGCATCTGCGGGGGTAGATTGCAAATTCTATCGTTACACTAAATAATAAAGGACCAGCGCAGTTCATCCGACTGCGTTAGTCCTTTTTCATTTCTAGAACCCTGGCAAGGAGAGCTTTATTCCACCGTCACGCTTTTGGCGAGGTTGCGGGGTTTGTCGACGTCGCACCCACGCTGTTCGGCGATGTGATAGGCGAACAATTGGAGCGGGACTATACTCAGAAGCGGTGCAAACAGGTCGCTTCCCTGCGGCAGGTAAATAACGTGATTGGCAAGGTCGGCGCTCACTTGCGTCCCTTCAAAGCAGAAAAGCAAAACTTTGGCGCCCCGGGCCCGCACCTCACGCACGTTGCTGATCATCTTTTCGAGCAGATCCCGCTGTGTCGCCAGTGCGACGACTGGGATTCCCTCGACAATCAGGGAAATCGTCCCGTGTTTGAGTTCCCCTGCAGCATAGGCCTCAGAATAAATGTAGCTGATTTCTTTGAGTTTCAGGGAACCCTCCTGCGATAGTGCATAATCCAGGCCCCGGCCAATAAAGAACATATTCTGGGCCTCACGATAATCGACAGCCAAGTTGGCAATTGCTCCGGATTGAGAGAGCAACTTTTCGATCTTCTCAGGCGTTTGCATCAATTCGGTAAGATAATTCGCATAGGCCGCTTCGTCGAGCTGGCCCCGCAAGCGTCCAAGCTGGAAAGCCAACAGATACATAACAGCCAACTGGACCGTATAAGCCTTAGTGCTGGCCACCGCGATTTCCGGCCCAGCCCAGGTATAAAGGACATAATCCGCCTCGCGCGCAATCGAGGACCCTACGACGTTGACGATCGCCAGTGTACGAATTCCCTGCGATTTCGCCAAACGCAAGGCGGCCAATGTGTCAGCCGTCTCACCGGACTGGGAAATGATAACGGCAAGGTCTTCTTTTTCAAGAATCGGATTGCGATACCGAAACTCGCTGGCCAGGTCGACGTCGACTGGCACCCGGGCCAGCGATTCGATCAGATATTTACCGACGATTCCGGCGTGCATCGCCGTGCCGCAGGCCACGACATGCAATCGTTTGGCCGCGCGCAAAACGTCATCAAGTCCATTTTCGAACTGAATCGCCCCATCGCGTATCCGGGGCGAAATGGTATTGCGAAAAGCTTTGGGCTGTTCGTGGATTTCTTTGAGCATAAAATGCGCAAATCCACCCTTTTCCGCCGCATCAATGTCCCAATCGGCTACCTGCTCCTGTTTTTCGATCGGATTGCCTGCCAAATCTGTGACAACCACCTGCCCGGCCGTTACCAGTGCAACTTCATCCTGCTCCAAAAGGTAATAGCGGTTTGTATACTTAAGGATAGCAGGGATGTCAGAGGCGACAAAATTCTCGCCACCACAGCCTAGGCCGACGATTAAGGGGCTCTCCTTGCGAACGGCATAAAGCCGGTCGGGGAATCCTTCGAACAAAATGGCCAGCGCATAGGCGCCGCGCACCTGCGGCAAAGCTTTATTGAGGGCTTCTAGCGGGTCATCTTGATAGTAATAATCAATCAGCTTTGCCACCGTTTCGGTGTCGGTCTGGCTTTCAAAGTGATAACCTTTGCCCTCTAAAAAGGCCTTAAGCTCCATGTAATTTTCAATGATTCCATTGTGGACCAATGTCACCCTGCGCCCCGAATGGGGATGCGAATTAATATGGCTGGGTTCGCCGTGGGTGGCCCACCGGGTATGCCCGATGCCACAATTTCCAAAAGGCCGACCCTCTAAATTCATCTTTTCATCCAGGTTTTGTAGTCTGCCTTTGGCCTTTTCGACGCGGATTTTGCCATTTTCAAAAACGGCAATACCCGCCGAGTCATAGCCGCGGTATTCTAGCTTGCTTAACGCGTCAATGAGCACGTCGGTGCAGTTTTCCCGCCCAACGTATCCTACGATTCCACACATATATCAAAAACCTCTTTTAATAAAATCATCGAGCCCTTTTTGTGCGCCGCGGTTACCCGCGGATTTTGTCAGGGCGCGTAACGACGGCTTTCACCGCCGGGAGGGCATCCGCCGAATGGTTCGATTCTCCCTCCGCCTCGTCAACCGGTCTTCCGGTCCCGGCGCTTCCGATTCCGACTGCCCTCCTTTCTGTTTTAGCATGCCAAAAAACGGCGCAAAAACTATGCCTTTGCCAGCGACTCGCCAAAAAAGAAAACGGCTACCGTTTTTTACACCGCATGGCAACTTTCCGTCCCACCTGGCAAGCCTTTTTAGAGGCTCTCCCGATGAGAACAAAGTTATTAGAAATAGTCCCGCAATTTGAATCAATCTTAGCTTTCAGCCACTAGCAAATCCAGCGAAAGACCTCGGGCAAAAATATGCGGCGTTTCTGTTCACAGCTAGGCGATCGCCTCTACTTTTGAATCACAAAACACTACGTTGCTATAAAGTTGCCCTCGCCCTTTCTCCCGATCGGCTTCGAAACCTTGGCATGACGCCAGTTCGCATTCATCTGCAATTTTGTCGCCTAAATGGGTATAGAGTGCTGTGAACAACATAGTTAGGATACCATAAATTTTATGAGAAGTAAAGCAAAAATAAAACCGCCCCGTTTCAGGGCGGTTTTATAAAAACAGATAAGGGAAGGCTATCAGCCACCCATAGACGCATATATGCGCCCTACACAAAGAGCCTAGATCATACAGCTCTGTATCGGAGCGGCCGGTTCTTTAAGAAGCCGAGGGGTATTTGAGTTTTTTAACCTTAAAACGATCGACAGCGTAATCATTTACCTCAACCGTCATAGTTTCGATTTCTGATTTGACAGAATCATTGAACTCGTCTTCCTTGAGCATCCAAAGAATCGTAGGCGTCAATTGCTCGAGATAATAGGGGTCCGCCGAAATGTCCTGCCGGACAACGAGTTTCAGGCCGGCATCATCCTCAAGTTCGATGATTTTCATATCGCCGACAGCCATCCCCTTGATCTCTTCGAAATTATCGTCAGCGTATGCCGTCTCTTCGCTACCTAAGACCGTCGCATATTTGTC
>CASFAP010000014.1 GCA_949292695.1 uncultured Eubacteriales bacterium
GCCTGTGCGATCGCGTCATGTGGTTGGAAAAAAGCAAGGTTCGCATGATTGGGAAAACGGCCGAAGTCTGCGATGCCTACCGTAATCTTGCAAACCAACAATCGTAGGTGAACAAAATGTCACTGTTAGATCGGGCCGCCAAAAGTCTGCGCAAAAACGGGCTGGGCGGCTCTTTGCGTTATCTTGGCAATGAATTGCGCATGCAACGCTTTCGCCTTCGGTATCGTCGGGCTGGCCGTCCGGCACTTTGCCTTAGCCGTCCGGCCATAGATGGCCTATGGGAATCGGATGCGGATTTTTGCGAGGAGAAAACCGAA
Organism: uncultured Eubacteriales bacterium; assembly: GCA_949292695.1. GTDB lineage: Bacteria > Bacillota > Clostridia > Oscillospirales > Acutalibacteraceae > CANQSG01. The sequence continues at coordinate 318 of CASFAP010000014.1, forward strand.
TTAAAAGTATTTGCCCTTTATTCTGAGCAGGAGGCGCGCACAGGGCTTCATTCTTATTGGAACGCCATAGCTTTGGCAAAGCCTCGTCTTGCAGGCCATTTGCTACCCAAACAGCCGGACGAAGATTGGTTGTCCTCCCAAGCTTCGTTGCCCCAGCGGTTGCGCGCTCAGGTAGCTTTGGCGAAATCGCATGGCATTGCCGGTTTTTGCTTTGAGGAAGAACCGGGGGCGAACGCGCCGGCACTTGCGGCTTTTTGTAAAGAAGGCTTTGATTTTCCATTTTGCCTCTGCCTTCAGGTCGGCAGTTCCACGCCCGAAGAGGCATTTTTGTTTAGCGAGCCTTATTTGCGGTGCACCTCTTATTTTCGGATTTGGGAAAAACCGCTTTTGTTATTGCGTGGTGTTGCGGACTCAGAGTGGTTATCAGCGTTTCGAGATGCCGCCGGGGATGTTTGCCTCTGGCTCTGCGAAGCGGGAGCACTCGTGGAGCAATCTTTGCAGAAAGTAGCCGATGGAACTGTGCTGTTGCCACCGGTTGATTCTGGAGGCAAACGACGTGCGAGCGGCACATGGATTCCTTATGAAACCCAGTGCCGTGCGCTTTTATCGCTTGCCGCAACTTCGGCCATTCCGGTCCATCTCGGATGCATGCCGCAATTTGACAATTCTGTTTGCAAACCGAATGAATATCTAGTGACGTACGGCTATTCTGCGAGGGCATTTTATGATTTTGTGGTGCGGGCGACTGAAAAAACGAAATCCGATGTTTCTAACTTAGAGCAGGTCCTTTTTGTAAATGCATTCAACGACTGGTTCTCGGGGGCCAGCTTGGAGCCAGATGCGCGGTTGGGGTTTCATACGATCAACACCTTTTCCCGCGCCTTGTTTGGCTTGCCATATTTGAAGCGGCCGATCCGCATTGAGCCAAAAGCAAATGTCATGTTGTCGGGCAGGCTGGCCGTGCAAGTGCATCTTTTTTATCTAGACACACTTCCGTCTATTTTAAAAACGCTCCGCGCTTTTCCGGTCGCGTTTGATTGCTTTGTATCCACTGATTCGTTTGAGAAAAAAGAGCGTATTGCATCTGCTTTTAAAGAGGCAGGTCTTTCGGCGACAATAGAACTTTTTGAAAATCGCGGGCGCGATGTCGCCCCATTTTTACAGCAAATGCGGGATCGGATCGAAAACTACCGATATATTTGCCATTTGCATTCGAAACGAACGGTTGATACCGAATTTGGAGACGCTTGGCGTGAAGCCCTTTTTTGGGACCTTGCCGGTACGCCGGCGCATATCGCGGGCGTACTCTCAAAGCTGGAACAAAACCCACAATTGGGCTTAGTTTTCCCAGCGCCCTACGAGACACTAAGAGATCAGATTTTTTGGGGTTGCAATCGAGAGGCGACTGTTGCTCTCCTACGCAAAATGAATCTACCGGATGTTACAACATCGACACCCATCTTCCCGGTAGGCAACATGTTTTTCGCGCGCGTTGACGCAGTGAAGAAATTGTTTGATTTACCGCTGAAAATAAAAGACTTTCCCCCAGAAAAAGGCCAACGGGACGCGACGCTCGCACACGCAATTGAGCGGGTCTGGGTATACATGGCGAGCGCCCAGCACTACGATTTTGCCTTCATCGCCAATCAAGAACGAAATCCTGCAAATGACCGGAATAAATGACAAGCCGCCCCACATACCTTTTGAATGAAAGGGAAAGGGGCGTTTGCTATGAAATGTTGGATTGTGACCAGAAAGCAGTTGACAGTCGCCTGCTCCTTGGTCCTCGCGCTTGCGATTGTCCTGGTCTGTTCGGTTAGCGCCTTTGCCTCGGCCGATCGCAAAATACCAATATACTGTGTCGACACGCCGAAAAAGGTTGTGGCGCTCAGCTTTGACGCGGCTTGGGGCAATGAAGATACTGAACAGTTAATCGAAATTTTAGGAAAGAATGACATAAAAGCGACATTTTTTGTCGTGGGATCCTGGGTCGACAAATACCCTGAGTCAGTCAAGCAATTAGCCGACGCAGGGCATGAGATTCAGAATCACTCCAATACCCATCCGCATATGCCGAAACTCAGCACTGAGCAGATGGTGGAAGAGCTCAATGCCTGCAATGAAAAGATCGAAAAGATAACAGGACAAAAGCCGACCCTTCTGCGTCCGCCTTATGGAGATTACAGCAATGCAGTCATCGACGCCGCACAAAGCATCGGCATGTATACCATCCAGTGGGATGTCGATAGCTTAGACTGGAAGGAAGGTCATACCGCTGACCGAATCACACAGGATGTCCTTAAAAAGGTCAAAAACGGATCGATCATTCTGTTCCACAATGCGGCCAAATATACCCCCGAGGCACTCCCAACCATTATTGAGGCACTTAAGACGCAAGGGTATGAGTTCGCCCTGATTTCTGATCTAATATATAAAGATAACTACACGATCGATCATACCGGAAAACAGATTTCCAACGCACAAACCGAATCGACGGTCAGTAGTGAGCCTCAAACCAATGTGGAATCAAACGCCGCGACTACTTCATCGAATCATGCGTCGCAATGATAAGACAGCGCGCACCGTAGCGAGACGGTGCGCGCTTTTATTTGGACAAAACGATGCGTTGATTGGCGTTCTGCCCCGATCCAAATTCCGACAGGCCAGAGGACGCTCAAGGTTTTTTATGAAGAAACACTGCACTTTAAACTACCAACCATTATTTAGACTGCATTTCTTTAGAAGATTCTTTTTCTTTTAAATCCTCTTTCAGCAGGTAATACAGGACGGAGGCGATTGGAACAGCAAATAAAATGCCAATTAAACCAAAAGCGCCGCCGCCGATTGTTACGGCGGCCAATACCCAGATGCCGGGAAGACCTACTGATTTTCCGACCACCTTTGGATAAATGAGATTTCCCTCAACTTGTTGCAATAGAATCAAAAAAATTAAGAACCATAAGGCTTTCAATGGATCAACCATTATAATGAGGAAAGCGCCGACGCCAGCGCCAATAAAAGCCCCAAAGACTGGGATCAACGCGGTGACGCCGACCAAAACTGAAATCATCAGCGCGTATGGGAGCCGCAATAGCCACATCCCGATAAAGCACAGCACACCCAGAATGGCGGCCTCGGTCACCTGACCGATGATGAATTTGGAAAAAATTTGATTCGAAAGCGCACATACCTCTTTTGTACGGTCGACAAATCTGTGCGGCAGATAGGTGTGCCCGATTTGCAGGAATTGCGCGCCGAGTTTTTCTTTGCGGGAAAGAATATAGAGCGCGAAGGTTACAGCTAAGATGACGTTGACAACACCGTTGAAAAGCGAGGTCGTAAAGTTGACTGTTGTATTGACGACGTCAATGCTACCCTGTGAAATTATCGAGACGATACTGTCCGTCAGTTTATCCCAATCGATGGTCAGACTTGTCTGCAACCGGTCAAAAAATGGAAGTGAGGTCGCGGTTTCGTTCCACCACTCTTCGATGCGCTGAAGATAAGTTGGAAGCCCTTCCACCAATAGCGTAATCGTTTTTTCCAGCTCTGGCAACATTAGAAATAGCAAGATGCACAGTAACGTCAGTACAATACCAAGGCTAATCGCCAAACAAATCGGCCGCTTCAGCCGGTCGGCCCAGACGCCGCCTTTTTTAAAAGTGAGCGACCAGGCCGTTTCGATCGACCGAAGCGGCACATTCAAAATAAAGGCAAAACAAACCCCAAGTAATAGGGGGGATAATACCCTGAGGACCGTTCCGACAAGACCGGCAATCCAGGTCAAATGTTGGAGCGCCCAATAGGCTAACAGGACCAGTAGAAGAATGCGCAAAAGCTTTCTTGGCTGATCACACTCAAATTTCACTATGTATCCACCTTTCTAGCAACACCGACAAAGAGGCATTTTTAAATCCAATATTTGAGGTCCGGGGCCGCTTCGCGCTCTGTCCAACGGCCGGAAGTAAAGTCGGGGATGGCAACTGCCGCACCGCCTGCCGCGATAGACTGCTCGCTAAGCGCCGTAATTGACATCCAGCTGGCCGCATCGTATACGTCAATGGGGACAGGGGCGCCAAGCTTTACGCTTTCAAAAAAGGCGCGGAATAAAATCCAGTCCATCCCGTCATGCGTTCCCCTTACAACATAGTTTTTCCAAAGCGGATGCAAATATGCTTCTTCGTATTTCGTCGCGTTGCCCCACTGCGATTTCCAGGTGAAATCGAAGGCGTTGTGCTCGTGATCTAAAAAGATCGAATCATTGTCTTCAGAGTACATGCCCTTTGTCCCTTGCACGGTAAACTGCCGGCTATAGGGGCGGGGGAGGGTGGTGTCGAGTGTCATGGTGATGGTCTGCCCGCCGGCGAGACGAATGACGGTTGTCACGACGTCGCCCTGTTGAAAAACAGCGTCGGCCAATGGGTCGTCAGCCCCTTTGCGGTCGAGGATATATGTGTGCAATCCTTTGGCGCAGGAAGCAATGCTGTTGAGCGCTACCATCCGGTTGCCACGATTGACATTCATCAGCTTTGCGATGGGACCCAACTCATGCGTCGGGTAATTTTCGCAGTTGCGGTTCAAATAATTGCGTAACCGGTAGTGCCGGTTTTCGGCGCCGTAGGAAACCTCCTCCCGCAGATCATGCCGGTAACCGCCTTCGCAATGCACAATCTCGCCAAATACGCCCTGGCGTACCATGTTGAGGATCATGAGCTCGCGGCGGCCGTAACAGCAGTTCTCGAGCAACATGCAGGGAACGCCTGTTTCTTCGTAAGTGCGCACCAATTTCCAACAGTCTTCAATCGAATAGGCGCCGCCGACTTCAAGGCCGACATATTTCCCGGCCCGCATAGCCGCGCAGGCAAAAGGAATATGCGTTTCCCAGGCCGAAAAAATCATGACTGCATCGAGATCGAGCTTCAGCATTTCTTCAAAATGGTCAGTTGCGAAAGGTTCTGTTTGTCCGGCCTCCGCCACCAGCTTTCGCGCCCGGTCAATGCGATCTCCATAAGTATCACAGAGGGCCGAGATTTCAACATCATCTTCACACATTGGCAGAAGCACTTGCTTTAGAAGGTCGTGGCCGCGATTCCCGAGCCCCACGACACCAATTCGCACCTTTTCTTTCATGGCTGATTCCTCCTAGGCGTTTACAAATTCCAGCGATAGTGGTATAGTTGTATTATAGCAGGAATAAAATCGTAATAAAATTCGATTTTGTTTCAATTTATATCGATTTTAGGTAGACAGGTAGTGCGCGCATGCAATTATATGAACAAGTCCCCTTGGATAGACCCTTTCAAGTGCATTCTGTTGTGACGGCCTATGATATCACGCGCGAGCGGGGATTCTACTTTCCAGGAGAAACACACGACTTCTGGGAGGCCGTTTATGTAGTGTCTGGTAATGTGCTGGTTGCGGCCGATGAACAGATTTATCGGCTGAGTAGCGGGCAGATGATATTCCACAAACCGATGGAATTCCACCGTATCTGGACGACCCAGAGCAGTGCAGCACATTTGTATATTGTTTCGTTCACCGCAGTGGGGGAAGGGATGCGCTATTTTGAAGGGCAACAATTCCGACTCACATTGCCGCAAGAATCACTCTTACACCGCGCCGTAGGAGAACTTGCAGGAATTTTGCAACAGGTGTTCCCACCAGTAAAAAGGCATCTTGCCGCCATTCATTTGGAAGAATTCTTGTTATCTCTTATGGAAAACGGCCCCTGGCACGCACCGATCGCAACAGAGGGGGCCGCGACCGCTTATCAGCAAATTGTCAGTACAATTTACGCACATTTAGAGGAAGATATTAGTGTCCCGTTATTGGCGAAATGGTGCAATCGGAGCGTCAGTAGCCTCAATAAGGTTTTTCGCCGTTTTTCCGACCGGGGCGTCATGCAATTTGTTTTGACGCTCAAAATCCGCAGGGCTATGGAATGGTTGGATGAAGGAATCCCGATTGTACAGATTAGCGACCAATTATGTTTTTCTTCTGTAAATTATTTTCATGTTGCTTTTAAACGGGAGACGGGGATGACCCCGTCGGAATACCGAAGCCGCCAGAGAATGGCAATTCACGGAAAAAGTGATTAGAATTTGTATATTTGTGGAAATACTAATTCTTGGAACAGCAGGGAATTTCTCCTTGACACACCGCCCAGAACCAGGTAAAATTAAAAATGGTATTGTTTGTCTTCTAATGATTTGTCCTGAATTTCGGGCGGTAAGTGATGAATTCCGCTTTTGTAAATAAGAAAATAAAAATAACGGAGGGAATCAACCCAGAATGGCACAACAGAATAAAAAACCGGTGGAAGCGGCAAAAGCGTCTGCTTCCGAACCGGGCAGGGCGAAGCCTGCCGCAAAGAATTCAAGGCAGGCTTCTGCTTCGGCGCAAAATGGTGCAAAAAAAACGACCAATCGCGCTGATAACGCAAAGAGGACGCCCCAGTCTCCCGGCCGCGAAAAAAGGGCCAAAACTGCGCCACAACAGGCAAAACAACCGCAACAGGGCCGCCAGATGAATCAGCGCGGCAGGAAGCCGGCAAATAGGCCGCTTCGCATTACGCCGCTCGGCGGCCTGGATGAGATCGGTAAGAATATCACCCTTTACGAATATGGGAATGATATGTTCCTAGTCGACTGTGGCATGACCTTCCCGGACGAAGAGATGCCGGGTATTGACATTGTGATCCCAGATTTCAGCTATCTCGTCCGGAATCAAGATAAGATCAGGGGGCTTGTCTTGACCCATGGGCATGAAGATCATATCGGTGGCATCCCCTATTTGCTGAAAAACTTTAATGTCCCGATATACGGCACCCGCCTGACCTTAGGCCTGGTTGAGGGCAAACTCCGAGAGCACAAGTTGAT
>CASFAP010000015.1 GCA_949292695.1 uncultured Eubacteriales bacterium
GCAAATCTGGCATTTTGGGCCGATTGCTGAAACGGAATATGTGGTATCGTCCTATGCCTTTTTGCCGAAGCGTGTGTTAACTTCATCGGGTGCAACGGCGCTCACAAGTGAGACGGCGGACAGCTTGCGTGTCCTCAAAAATGCGGAGGACGGAAGCTATCGGATTCTGGCAGGAGAAAGTGGAAATCTGGCGCTGACGGTAGGTGCGGATGGTCAAACGGTGAGCTTCAGCGCATATACTGGAACAGCCAACCAAAAATGGGAATTTGAACGGATAACAGTTACGCTGGCAGGGATGCATGATCATATTAGAGATGATGGATTCCGACGAGACTTTTCTGATTTGATTAATACGACTTCCAGTAATAATGCAAAGGCATTAGGAGCATATAATTTTAATGCTTCGCGTGATAAGACGCCATTTGAATTGATTGAAGACATTGCAAATTCTTATTTCTTTGTGATTTGGACCCATGGTTCGCCCGATGGAATTGAATGTTATTCTACGCGTAATTATAATTATGACCCCACTTATTTAGAGTCCGGTAGTGTAGGATTAAATGTAAATATGATCAATGATTTGCCAGACGATTATTTTGCGGGGACGAAATGTGTCATACTGTTATCATGCTTAACAGCGGGCGATAATGGTGAAAAAAATAATTTTGCAACAGCTCTGCATAATAAAGGGGTAGAAACAGTAATTGCTTTTGAAGAAGAGATCTCTTTTTATTTGACTGAGAGCGGTGTACGACTAGATCGTGGTACGCCACTTTGGGCCAATGTAGTGTTAAAAAGTTTATCAGAAGAAGATAGTTTTTCAGAAGCAATACAATTAGGCTTTGAATATTTAAAACATCAGTTTTGCGAATGTCAAAAGTGTAATTTTATTCATGATGGTACATGTGAATGCAATGGAATAAACTGTGAAACAATAGATGAAAAAAAATGTAATTGCACTTGTAATTCAGAAAACTATGAAAAAAACGGCCTGGATACTTACGTTGTTATAGGTAATGGAAGTTCATCTATCTGTCGAGAATAATCAATTTGTAGCATGATTTATGAACAGAAATAAGAGGGTAAAGTATATGCGTAAGTTGCTTGTTATCTTATTTATTCTGGCGAGCGTGCTGTTACTTTCCAGTTGTGAAAATATGATTGTAGAAACTTCAATCATGAGTTCTATAACTGAAACAAATGTATCGAGTAGTGACAACACCCCTAGTTACCCATATGAAAAAAGTATAAAAGTAGGGAACAGCAAGTACAGCATGTCGCTAGAAACCTCAGAAAACGGATATCTTATTTATAAAACAAATAATAATGAAAAATTTTATTTTGATACCAAAACAGGAAGATTAATAACTTTTCAATTAAATTGTAATATGACCACAAATACTCAAATTACAGAACAAAAAGCAATCCAGATATCGAATGAGTTTTTATCAACACAGGAAAGTGTCGATAATTTTGTTAAAGCAGAAGTGTATGAAAAAACTGATTCCTTTGTAGTCCGTTATGAACATAAGCATTTGGGTTACTGTGCGGAATGGATAGAAATTCATGTCTTAAAGGATGGAACTCTCAACGAGTATGTTACACAACTTGATCTTGATAAAACTTTTCTATCAGTAAAAAAAATTGATAAAGAAAAATTAAACGAGTCTATAAGATCACTCCTTGAAAATGATGATTTCTCAAATGTTGAAATCGTTAAATGGCGACATGGAAAAGATAATTTGCCTGCACTTGAGGTGAATTTTATGGAAATCCAATACCCGGATTGCTATACAAATGCAACGGTCACACTTTCTGAAGATGGACCATATATTGCTGAAAAAGAATGGATTGCATGTCATTAGTTGTTTACAACGCAGACCTACTAAGGTCTGCGTTGTAATTTTTTTCTTGCTTTTTTTCGTTTTTTTGCCTATAATTTATACACTTAATAGAGTTTGAATTTTGGAGAAAATTGTTTAAAATAGCGGAGGAGGATGTCTGATGAAGCGAATTGCAATTGCTTTCGTTGTAGGCTTGATCTTATGTGGCCTAAGCTCCTGCACGCCAGAAGAGACGATATCCGTGATAAAGATAGAGAGTGATATATCGAATTTGGAGGTGAAAGAATCATCATCGTCCTCTGTAGAATCGGAACCGCCGCAAAGCTCAGAGGTGAGTGAACAAATGAATACATCAAGCGAGGATTACAAATTGGATAAGACGATAACGATAGATGGGACTACTTATACATTGAAATACAAATCCACAAGCAAAAGAAGCGGCGGACAATGGAATGATCGACATGAGTATTTGACATCCGATGGAGCATGGTTTAATTTTGATGTTAAAACTGGAAGACTAATATCTTTCTTTTTAAATACTTCCAGTGAATCAAATGTAAGTATTTCTGAACAGCAGGCTATTAAACATGCAGAAGATTTTGTAAAGACTCAGGTTGATTTAAATTTGTATCAAAGGAAATCCGTAAAAGAGAAAGAAGATTGTTTTTATATTCAATATGTTAGACTACATTTAGGGTATTCATCAGAACATATCAAGATTAAAGTTTCTAAACAAGGTAAAATAACTAGTTTTATAGCCTGTTATGATTCAGATAATATAGTGTTATCTGTAAAGGAATTAGATTTACAAAAAGTTAGAGAAACTTTAAGTGAGTTAACCGGAGAAAGCAATTTTGAAATCTATATTAATAGTTGGATCATCAATGAAAAGAATAAACCAGCGTTGTATTTGTTTTACAAGTCTTTAAATACGGGGAAATATAATAATCTAGCAGTAGAAATCGAGTCTGATGGTTCATACAATGCTTATGAGGTAGAGACGCCAACAGCAACTTAATCAAAATCACCCGATGCAGTTCCTGCATCGGGTGATTTTAGCTTGCAATGGGTGCAAGTCGGATTGTGGTTGCCAGCGCGTCCATATGAAAAGGGCCCGTACTCGATTCGTACGGACCCTTTTGACAATGATGATTATTTAGCTTCTTGGGTTCTTGATTGCGGCTTGCGCGGCGGCCAAACGGGCGATTGGCACGCGGAAGGGCGAGCAGGAAACGTAATTCAGGCCGATGTCGTGGCAGAAGGTGACGCTCGACGGGTCGCCGCCGTGCTCGCCGCAAATGCCGAGCTTGATGTCGGGGCGAGTCGAACGGCCGAGCTCTGCGGCCATCTTGATGAGCTTGCCGACGCCGTCTTGATCCAGTTTGGCAAAGGGATCGAACTCATAGATCTTGGCGTCATAGTAGGCGTCGAGGAACTTGCCGGCGTCATCACGGCTGAAGCCGAAGGTCATCTGGGTCAGGTCGTTGGTGCCGAAGCTGAAGAATTCAGCCTCTTTGGCGATCTCGTCGGCGGTCAGCGCGGCGCGCGGAATTTCGATCATGGTGCCGACATGATAGGTCATATCGATCCCGGCGTCAGCGATTAATTTGTCAGCCGTCGCAGTGACGACGTCCTTCACAAATTTAAGCTCTTTGACCTCGCTAACCAACGGAATCATGATTTCCGGCACGATCTTGTATTCCGGATGCTCTTTGTTAACGACAATAGCGGCGTTGATGACGGCCGTCGTCTGCATTTTTGCGATTTCAGGATAGGTGACGGCCAGGCGGCATCCGCGGTGCCCCATCATCGGGTTGAATTCATGCAGGCCCTCGATGATTTCTTTGAGTTTGGCGACTTCCATCTTCATTTCAGCGGCCAGCTCGACAATGTCTTCTTCCTTCTGCGGGACGAACTCATGAAGCGGCGGGTCGAGGAAACGGACGGTCATCGGGCGGCCTTCCAAAACGCGGTACATCGCTTCAAAGTCGCCCTGCTGGAGCGGCAAAATCTTTGCCAATGCTTTTTCACGCGCTTCGACGGTTTCAGAGACGATCATCTCGCGGATCGCCTTGATGCGGTCGCCTTCAAAGAACATATGCTCGGTGCGGCAAAGGCCGATGCCCTCGGCGCCGAACTTGACGGCCTGCTCGGTGTCGCGCGGGTTGTCGGCGTTGGTGCGGACTTTGAGCTGGCGCTTGGCGTCGGCCCAGGCCATAAAGCGGCCGAAATCGCCCGAAATGGTGGCTTCCACGGTGGGGACAGCCTCGCCGTAAATCTTACCGGTCGAGCCGTCAAGCGAGATATAATCGCCTTCATGATAATCCTTGCCGCCAATGGTAAAGTAACCCTTGTCGGCATGCATGGCGATTTCACCGCAACCAGAGACACAGCAGGTTCCCATGCCGCGGGCAACAACAGCGGCGTGCGAGGTCATACCGCCACGGACGGTCAAAATGCCCTGGGCGGCGGCCATGCCTTCGATGTCCTCCGGCGAGGTCTCGAGGCGGACGAGAACGACCTTCTCACCGCGGGCGGCCCAGTCTTTGGCGTCTTCGGCGGTGAAGACAATCTTGCCGCAGGCGGCGCCCGGCGAAGCGGCCAGACCTGTACCAATTACATTGGCGGCCTTCAGCGCCTTTGCATCAAACTGCGGGTGAAGCAGAGAGTCGAGCTGTTTGGGTTCAACGCGCAACACCGCTTCTTCCTCGGTGATCATGCCTTCGTCGACGAGGTCGACGGCGATCTTTAACGCGGCCGCGGCGGTGCGCTTGCCGTTGCGGGTCTGGAGCATATAGAGCTTGCCGTTTTCGATGGTGAACTCCATATCCTGCATATCGCGGTAGTGCTTTTCCAGGCGGTTTGCAATTTCGACGAACTGGTCATAAACCGCGGGCATATCCTCTTTGAGCTTGGAAATCTTGCTCGGGGTGCGGACGCCGGCGACGACGTCTTCGCCCTGTGCATTGATGAGGTATTCGCCGAACAGCGCCTTTTCGCCGGTGGCCGGGTCGCGCGTAAAGGCGACGCCGGTACCCGAATTCTCATTCAGGTTGCCGAACACCATGGGCTGGACGTTGACGGCAGTGCCCCAGCTGTAAGGGATGTCGTTCATGCGGCGATAGACATTGGCACGGGGGTTGTCCCAAGAGCGGAAGACGGCCTTGACGGCCTCCATCATCTGGGTCTTCGGGTCGGACGGGAAGTCCTCGCCCTTCTCACGCTTATAATATTCTTTAAAGCGCTTGACAAGCTCTTTCATGTCTTCAACATCGAGGTCGATATCGTTCTGAACGCCCTTCGCGGCCTTGACCTCATCGATGATGACCTCAAAAGTCTTTTTGGAGATTTCCATGACGACGTCAGAGAACATCTGGATGAAACGGCGATAAGAGTCGTAAACAAAGCGCTCGAATTTTGGATCAGGGTTGCCGGCGATGAGACCTGCGGCGACTTCATCGTTCATGCCGAGGTTCAGGATAGTATCCATCATGCCGGGCATTGAGGCGCGGGCGCCCGAACGGACCGAGACCAGCAACGGCTTTTTCGGATCCCCGAATTTTTTGTCATTGACTTCTTCGACCTTCGCGAGGTACTCATAGATCTGCGCTTCGATGTCGGCGCCGATCTTGCGGCCGTCTTCATAATAACGGGTGCAGGCCTCGGTCGAGATGGTGAAGCCCTGCGGAACCGGCATGCCCAGTTTTACCATCTGGGCCAGGTTCGCACCTTTGCCCCCCAGCAGTTCGCGCATGGATTCGTCTCCCTCGGAGAACAGGTAAACGTACTTGTGTGCCAATTGAATCAACCTCCTGATTTTTTGCGGCGGATAAAAGCCGTTTCTGTTGGCAATTCCTCTATTTACAGAGTAGCAACTTATTATACCAAAATTTTAACCATTTGCAAAGGGGTAAATGCACAAAAACGGAAAAAATTTGCAATTCTATGAAAAACGACCGGAAATCCGGCCGTTCGAATCTTATTTTTTGATATACTTTGTGACAGCCAACGCGCAGGGGAGCGCAATTACCATAGCGGCTAAAATTTCAATGGTGCCATTCAAGGCGATGACCGTGCTGAAAATGTTCTTGACGACCCCCACCAATTGGATGAGGCCGTTGGACCCGAACAGGTTGATGGCAATTAGCACAAGCACAGTGTTGGAAAAGGTGCCCATGACCGCTGTGAACAAAATCGGCACGATGTTTTTTTCCTTGATTTTGCTGAAATTGCGCAGAATCAAAAAAATTCCAACGGCCAATGCTACCAGGCCGATGAGAACAGCGGCAACCCAACTCCCCGCTATATTCTGGACCAAAAGCATGACAAAGGTTGCGATGACCACCGCCATTAAAAAGGTCAGGACCGTACCGGATGTTTGTGTTTTGCAGACCGATAACGCCAATTTGTAAAAGGCGACAATCAACACACCCACCAGAATCCGCGGCACGACCGAGATCAAAGGATTCAAAAAGATTGCGGCGTCAGCCGTACCGTTAAATAACGCATAGAGCAGGCAGGTGACGCCCCAAACACCGCCGATGGCCGCGCCCCAGGCGTAGCTGTAGGTTTGGCGCGACAGCACAATGGCTCCAATAATCACTGGGATGTGCAACGTTGTGATGCTCAAAGCGCCGGGAATCGTGATATAGCCAAGATAAGGAATAAAGGTCATCACGAGGATAATCGCGCTAAATAGCGCCAACTGGGTGAGCGGGACGATGGATTTTTTCATAAATATAACCTCCTGATGCTGTCCCAAGTTGGGTACAGCTCATATTGTTCGGTTGATGCAAAGTAAAAATACGCTTTATCGGTTTTTTCCATAGATAATTCGGAGTCCATCGAGCAACAACGTATCGTTGCAGATGATATGATGCCGGCAATGCGGAACGATTAACCCCGCCATACCACCTGTCGCGACGACGGTAGCCTGGCGCCCGAGTTCTTCTTCGATGCGGTCGATCATACCATCCAGCATAGCGGCAGAGCCCAGGACCAGCCCTGATTTCATCGAGTCAATCGAGTTGCGCCCGATCGCGGCGGGGGGCGCCTCAATGTGAATCGAAGGCAGTTGCGCGGTATTGTGGCAAAGCGCCTCAAGGGTCAAATTGATGCCCGCGGCGATTACCCCGCCCAAGAAGTTGCCCTTCGCATCCAGCACGCTGATGGTCGAGGCCGTTCCGAGGTCAATAATGATGCAGGGCATTTGGTATTCGGCCAAAGCACCCACAGCACCGGCCGCTAAATCAGCGCCGAGTTGCGCCGGATTGTCGATTTTGATGTTCAGGCCGGTTTTGACGCCGGGCCCCAACACGAGGGGTTCAATGTTGCAGAGCTTGCCGACAGCACCCTTGATCGCATCGCTTAAAGAGGGAACGACCGAAGAAATGATGGCGTCTTTAATCAGGCGATAGTCGCTTCCATTGAGGGCCATAACGTCGCGGATTTCGATGGCGTATTGGTCGCAGGTGCGGTGGGTATTGGTCGCCAATCGAGCCGTAAACCTCAGTTCGTCACCCTCGTAAATGCCAAGGGTGATGTTGGTATTGCCAATATCGATGGCCAAAAGCATGTCTGCACCTCCCTGCAACCAAACATTTCCCTTATTTTATCCGATAATTTGTTAAAATTCAAGTGCCGCTCGGTATTTTTGGGTTAAAGTAGCCTCTGGCGATGCTTTCAACGGCATAATTTTTCACTGGATTCGGGTGCGATCAAAGGGTATATCACCCAATGCGTGTTCGCTTACCATTTTGTTTTATGAAAAGCGCTCCTGCACCCAATCGCTTGCGCTCTCACCTTTAAAATGCCTATTGAGGCCAACGAACTTAAAGGCGCAAGGAAACGGCTACTCATTTTTTAAGATCCTAAAAGAATGCCTGCTTCTTTTGCGCGGTCCGGATCCGAAAAACGGTAGTGGCCGATAATTTCATGGCGGGTGATGGCGTCCTCCTCACGCACCGGTTGGCCGCCGTGATGGATAATGTAAGCGACCCCGTTTGCGTTGCGTTTATCAGAAACCATGGCAATGTGATGGGGATAAATCACAATATCGCCCGGTTGCCAGGCGGCTATATCCGTTTCGTCGCAGGTTAAGGATTCTGCATAAGCTTCAAAAAACACCGCGAGATTATAAACCCTCCGAAAGTCGATGTTCTCATCTGGCTTATCGATTTTATCATAGGCTTCGGGCCGCAACTTGATATCGGCATCGACCATGGCTTTCAAATCATAACCGGCATTCGCAAAGGCGTGCCAAATGACATCGGTGCAGACCCCAATCCCCTCGGGCGGATAGCCGCCCTCATAATATTCGCTTTTATAGCGCGGCTTGGTCTGAACGTAAGCCCGCGCCCCCTGCATTAGATCGGTGAAATCGTCGATGCCATCGCCGTCGGCGTCGTATTCTGACTGCAAGACCGTAATGCCAAATTCCGGCGCGTAGTGCGGGCGCTTGGGAAATAGATTGTATTCCTGCGCCAAGTGGATGCCGACAAGGATCAGCACTGCAAAGCAGAGAACGCCCGCGGCCAGCAGTGCATTCCGCACCGGTCGCTTAAGCGTTGTCAGCGGATATAATTTCATTCGCCCTTCACCAGGATCTTGACGATTTCACCGATGAACATGCGATGATAATCCTTTTGCGGATACCATTTCACTTCAGGCTCGGAATCGGTAAAGCATTCGGGCTTTAAATCCTGGTGATAGAGCTTTTTGCAGACGAGCACCAATCGGGCCTCCTCAAAATAAACCGTCCCGTCTGAGAAGACCGGCGTTAGCCCTGCCTCTTTCGCCTTGTCGGTATCCCGGCCGGATTTGGAACCGCAGATTTTGTGTACAGCCTTATTCTCGCCGTAAAAGCTGAGACTAAAAAAATCGTTCTGCTCGACGAATTCGAGTGTGTACCGTTGCGGCCGAATCATGGCGACAGCGCATTCTTTCCCCCACATTTCTCCGAGAAAGCCCCAGCTTGCCGTCATCATATTGAATTTTTCGGCATTGCCAGCGGCGATGAGCATATACTCATCGGCGATCATCTCGAAGGGATTGCCTTTCAGTTGTTTTGGTGCGATTTCTTTCCACATTTTACTTCACCTCATCATTATGGTATTCAGTTTTTTGCAAATTCTTGCCATTTTCCAGAAAATGTAGGGTTCCATCCTCTTTAGATATAGCAGTTCGAAAGGTCATCGTGCCGCCATACCCTCCCAAATCGACTTTTTGATTGTAATCACCTCGTTCATCCCCTTCTATTTAATCTCACCGTGCCAGAATTGTCAAATGTTTTTGAGCGCAACCGCAAAAAACCGACACGTTTGTTAATTAATCCACAAATTCGGCAACTGTGTCTTGCGTTTTGAAAGGAATCTGATATAATGGAAACGTAAATCGATTGAAAGGAGTCTACCTATGAATTATTCCCATGAAGTAGAAGCCATGTGCCCCCTTGCCAAGGGCGCATACCATGGCCCCGCTCCCATTCCAGAGGAGGGAAAATGGGTGCAGGCCAAAGAGATCAAAGACATTTCCGGTCTGACCCATGGCATCGGCTGGTGCGCGCCGCAACAGGGCACCTGTAAGCTTACGTTGAATGTCAAAGAGGGTATTATTGAAGAAGCTTTGGTCGAGACCATCGGCTGTTCAGGCATGACCCATTCGGCCGCGATGGCGTCTGAAATTCTGGTCGGCAAAACCATTCTCGAGGCGCTCAATACCGACCTCGTATGTGATGCCATCAACACCGCCATGCGCGAGCTGTTCCTGCAAATTGTCTACGGGCGCACCCAAACCGCCTTTTCGGAAGACGGCCTGCCGATCGGCGCTGGTCTTGAGGACCTTGGTAAAGGGCTTCGTTCTCAAGTGGGCACCACTTATGCCACAAAAGTCAAGGGCCCGCGTTACTTAGAACTGGCCGAAGGGTACATCACTCAAATCGCTGTTGATGAGGATGACACCATTATTGGCTACAAATTTGTCCACCTGGGCAAAATGATGGATATGATCAAAAAAGGCATGGACGCGAATGAGGCGCTCAAAAAGGCCAGCGGCCAGTACGGCCGCGTCGATGACGCCGTCAAACTGATCGATCCGCGCGAAGAATAAAGAGGGAGGCAAAGAAGATGGCTTTATTTGAAAGTTATGAGAGAAGAATCGACCAAATCAACGCCGAACTCGCAAAACATGGGATCGCTTCGATAGAAGAGGCCAAAGAGATCTGCGATAAAGCCGGCGTCGACGCTTATAATATCGTCAAGGGTATTCAGCCCATCTGTTTTGAAAACGCCTGCTGGGCCTATACCGTCGGTTGCGCCATCGCGCTGAAAGACGGCGTCTCCTCGGCCGCCGAGGCCGCCGAGAAAATTGGCCTCGGGCTCCAATCTTTCTGCATTCCCGGCTCGGTCGCCGATGACCGCAAGGTCGGCCTTGGGCATGGCAACCTCGGCGCAATGCTGTTGCGCGACGAGACCAAGTGTTTTGCATTTTTGGCCGGCCATGAGTCCTTTGCCGCCGCCGAAGGCGCCATTGGCCTTGCTAACAGCGCCAACAAGGCCCGCAAAGAGCCCCTGCGTGTCATCCTCAACGGCCTCGGCAAAGACGCCGCGCAGATTATTTCGCGCATCAACGGCTTTACTTATGTCCAAACCAAATTCGATTACTTCACTGGCAAATTGTCGATCGTAAAAGAAATCGCCTATTCGAAGGGTCCGCGCGCTAAAGTGCGTTGTTATGGAGCCGATGATGTGCGCGAAGGCGTCGCCATTATGCATGCGGAAGGCGTCGATGTTTCGATCACCGGTAACTCCACCAACCCCACCCGCTTCCAGCACCCGGTCGCCGGAACCTACAAAAAAGAGTGCATCGAGCAAGGCAAAAAGTACTTCTCGGTCGCATCGGGCGGCGGCACTGGCCGCACCCTGCACCCGGACAACATGGCGGCCGGCCCGGCTTCTTACGGCATGACCGACACCATGGGCCGTATGCATTCCGACGCCCAGTTCGCCGGTTCCTCCTCTGTCCCGGCGCATGTGGAAATGATGGGTCTGATCGGTATGGGCAACAACCCGATGGTCGGCGCGACTGTCGCCTGCGCCGTGGCGGTATCTGAAGCGCTGAAATAAAGCGCAAGACTGTATAAATACTGAGTTTTCAGCAAATAGGGGATTTGGTGTTAGCAACACCAAATCCCCTATCTTTTTGTCATTTCAAGCTATTTTGGTAACCATTTGCCAATCCTCGGACAAGATGTTATCAATTTTCCTCCTCTGGTATAATAAATCGCAGATGATTTTAAGCGACTCCACTTCGTTTGCATTTAGGTCAATGGGCTAAGAGATGCCTGTGAAACAAAAGCTATAGAACGACAAGGTCAAGATCTTGATTCTTTAGTTGAGCCGCAAAGCGACTTCAAAGAAGTTCAGTTTCCCTGAACCGGAAAGTAACTATAAATTCATTGGATGTTTGCCAGAGACAAAGCCGATGTAATTAGTGCCGTTCGTTTGCCGGCATAATTGCTCCTAGCCGTCCAAACACATATCGCATTAGCCGCAGTACGGTTGGCCCAGAATACCACCAAATCGCCCACCTTGAACCGTCTGTCGCCGGGGTTGGTGACCACGCCGCAGAACTCGCGCCCATAAAGGAGTCACCATCCTGCTTTCCCCCCAACCCTTGCAGGGTTTTATATAGGATGTCGTTACTGCATACGCCGCGGGCGGGCACTTTAATCTCAATCTCACCCGACCTCAGCGCCGGGCCGGCACCTCTTCAATCTGGTAGGGGCCAGCCAGTATAAAGGCCCCGCATCATTTTCTGGTTGTATTCTTACAGTTTCCGTCCCAGCTCATATGCCAACTTGGGATAGTGGGAGCGGGCTGTCATGGCGGGCGCGCCGCAACCCTTTCCCAGCACCATGCCCTGATCGTCCAAATTCAGATAGCGCACCAGCGTTTTGTAATGCACTTCCAGCGCTTCAAAGGTCCAATCGTCCGTATTCCAGGCGGCGGCAAGCAGGGCGGACTTCATGTGTTTGCGGGTGATGCTACTGTTGATGGCGCAGAACCGGTCCACCAGGATTTTTAGCTGGGCAGACATACCATAATAGTACAGTGGAGTCACAAACACCATCATATCCGCATCCAGGATTTGTTCCCGAAACTGCTCCATATCATCCTTTTGAACGCAAGGCCCCTCATAGCCGCAATGAACGCAACCTGTACAGGGGTGAAGATCGGCATGGGCGGCGTCAATGACTTCCACCGTATGTCCGGACTCTTGGGCGCCCCGGATCAATTCATCCGCTAACAGGTTTGAGGAACCGTGCTGATGTGGGCTTCCTTCCAGCACAATGATTTTCATAGCGTCACCTCCTGGCTTACAAGGATTCCACCCATTGCCGCAATGTGGCTTCAGAGAGTTTGCCGTTCAGAAGCTTGCCGTTTTGGATATGAGCACCGGGGCAACTATAGGATAACTCGGATGCTGTCTGGCCCAGCCCGCTACCGCCGGAAGTGGCGAAAAGTACGATGGTCTTTCCTGTAAAGTCATAGGCTTCCAGAAAAGTATGAATAATCGTGGGGGCTGTGTACCACCATATAGGAAAACCCAGCAGAATGGTGTCGTAATCCGCGATGGGTGCGTCGTGATCGGCCAGTTCTGGGCGGGAAGCCTTATCATTCATCTCTATAGAACTGCGGGATTTTTTGTTGTTCCAGTCTAGGTCCGCCGAAGTGTAGGGCACGGCGGGTTTGATTTCATACAAAGCCGCGCTGATGGATTTGGCCAGATTTTTGGCGGCCCGGGCGGTCGTTCCGCTGGCTGAAAAATAAGCGACTAACATCTTACGCATTATAATTTTCTCCTCTGCTTAAAGGTATCTAACTGTTTCAGAAAGCGCCTTACGTTGGCTGTGCGATGCAAGGGGGCGGGCGTCCTTGGCCGCATATCCCAGATCCAACAGCATCAAGACCGCTTCATTTTCCGGTAGCGCGAACTCTTTTGCCACCGCCTGCGGATCAAAGAAATTGATCCAACAGCTTTCCACACCGGCGGCCTTCGCCGCTAATAGCATGTGTGTGGCGACGATGGTGGCGTCCTCAATACCGGAATCCCGTTTTTCTCCCGGATAGACAAACACATTCTCTTTATCAAATGCGACGATAACGACTGTGCCGGCGCCATACCGGCAGGGAGTTACTTTGTCAATTTTCGCAAGCCCCTCGTCGGTTTGCACCACGTAAATTTTCTGCTCCTGCAGATTTTTTGCCGTTGGGGCAAGTCGCCCGGCTTCCAGGATCATTTTTAACTGATCTTTTGCAACCGGCCGGCCGTCAAATTTTTTGCAGGAATAACGCTCTTTGATAACTTCCGAAAATTCCATTTGTATTCATTTCTCCCTTCGATTATTTTCATGGGCTTTTCATCAATGGTTGATTTCATCGAATCCGTTGGTTCCCAGGCATGTGCTGACATCCGAAGGCATGGAAGTGCCGCCGGAATAGTGGATGGCCAGACCTTCTGCAATCGTTGCGTTTGGAACGAATTCCGCGATGGCGGTCAGGCTCTGGCCCAACCGGACGCCGCCGTGGCTACAAAACGGTACACCCGTCTTGCCTGCAAAGTCGTATTGCTCCAGGAAGGAGGGCGCCGGCAGAGGGAAAGACGCCCACAAGTCGAGATATCCCAGCAAAAAGATTTTTCTGCTCAAAATCGTTATGTTCAATCATGTACGGACAATTGCGCCACTAGTTTTTTCCGTACGGATGGAATCTTCTGCGTTAAAGGGAGCGTGGTATCCGCCCTGCAGGCGTATTCCCATTCCGTTTCGGTGGTCAGCCGGTAGCCGTTGGCGCAACGACTCCTCCGCTATTTTCTTTCAATGATTCCTGGGAGCTACTCGTCTGTTCCGGCTCCTGCGCGCCGGCAGGCTGAGTGGACGACGGATCTGACAAATTGCTTGTTACGCCGCTTGGATTTCCGCAAGCAGTCAAGGCAAACAGCATGGTAAAAACGCATAAAAGGACAGTTATTTTTTACTAATAACCTCCGTTTTTTTGCGATTCATTCTACTGAAAAGCTTTGCAATAGCCTTCTCACAAATGGCTTCATAAGCTCATAAACCGAATGTCGAACATAATTCACGTGGGCCTGCTCCATCGCTTCTTTCTGTTTGTCGGTGTGCGAGGTGTATGGGTAAACGCCGAACAGGAACGGGAAAAAAGCATAGAGAAATTCCTGAATATCGTTTGTCGTCATACTTGGAAAAAACTGTTCCAGACAACAGGTGATCACCTGAAGCGCATCCGCATAGGATTTTTTGAAAGCCACCAGGTTTTCCAAGCGGCTGTTCACTTCCGTATCATAAAGGTTCATAGACATCAGCTTGAGCATGCACCCCCGTTTTTCCAACGTTCGGGCAAGTGCATCCGCAAAAGCATCGGCCGACAGCTTCTCGTGTTGTCGGGTGATTGCCTTCAAGTCCGCAATCCAGGCTTCATGCTCCCGCTGAAGCAAAGCCAGGAAAATTTCCTCCTTGGTATGGAAGTAATTATAAATGGAGGTGCGGGTAAAAGAGGTCCTCGACCCGATATCCTGGATGGTAATGTCCTTAAATCCCATGGTCGCATACAGCGAGGCACACGCGTCGATAATTTCTTGTTTTCTGGCGTTTGTCAATTCCTCAGAGCCTTTTGGCATAATAAGCCCCCATTCTTATCGGATTCAGATACTCCCCTCACGCCAGGCTTTCCATCAAAATCTCGACAATTTCCTTGTGCTGTAGCACCTTGTAGCCTCCGGGCAGGATGATGGTTCCGTCAGCGATGCCCTCCAGCATATCCGCGGTGGCACCCAGTTCCGAAATATTCATCACAAGCCCCAACTCCTTCATCCAGCTTTCCATGGCCGAAAGCCCTTCTTTCGCCACCTGCTCATCGGATTTGCCCGCCGGATCGATGTTCCACACATTGACGGCGAACCGCTTGAACTTTTGTATACCATAGGGCAGGATATATCTATAATAGGGTAGCGAAACAGCGGCCAGCGTCATGCCGTGGGTGGCGTTGGTGTAAGCGCCTACAGACTGCCCGATCATGTGCACCATCCAGTCTGTGGACTTGCCGCGGGAGATTAGGGTGTTCAGCGCCCAGGTGGCCGCCCACATCAGGTTGCTACGGGCCTCATAATTCTGCGGGTCCTTGTTGGCGATACGGCTTGCGTGAATGACCGAGTGCATCAGGCCCTCGCTAATATAGTCGCTCACGTTGTCATCTTCCCCCGAAAAATACTGTTCGCAGATATGGTTGAAGATGTCATAGATCCCGGCCACCATCTGGTAATGAGGTAATGTCAGGGTGTATTTCGGATTCAGGACGGCGAACTTTGGCATGATTTTCTCATCCGCAAACACATGGCCGATCTTCTGACGGGTATGCGGATTGGTGATAACGGCTCCGGCGTTCATCTCGGAACCTGTACCCACCATGGTTAGCACACAGCCCACTGGCAGGGTCTCGCAGGTAGGTTCTTCAAATCGTAGGTAATATTTCTCCCATGGATCTTCCTCGCAGTTCACCGAAACAGAAACCGCCTTAGCATAGTCGCAGACAGAGCCGCCACCTACTGCCAATAGGAAATCCGCCTGATGGCGACGGGCGATCTCAACCCCCTCGTAGAGCTTATCGATCGTAGGGTTGGGCATGACGCCGGAAATCTCGGCCACATTTTTGCCATTGGCGTTCAAAATTTTGATGACCTCGTCATAGATGCCGCTCTTCTTGATGGAGCCGCCCCCATAGATTAGCACGACTCTCTTGCCGTACTTTGGTAGTTCGGTGTTTAAATAGTTCAGCGAATCCTCGCCGAAATACAGTTTTGTTGGGTTGCAGTACGAAAAATTGCCTAACATGGGTGTATCCTCCTTTTTGATTTTGGTGTCCGGCATCATGCTGTTGATGGCAGGCCATCCAAAGATTCCAAGCCGCTCAACTCCAAACTCCTACGTGAGTATTGCCATAGCTCTGGCAAGGGAAATTTTACCTTAATGATTTGGCCAATTACATAGAACCGTTGTAGCCCTCACGATTTTGTATATGCTTCTATCTGCCTTGTATACTGACATCGTGTCATCATTATCTGTAGTATAGCATTATTCTGACGTCGTGTCAATACGATTTTCTAAAATATTGTTGCCGCCTCAAAAACCTACAACGATCTTTCTTTCCAAATAAGCAAGGGATAGACAGCAAGAGCCGGTTGCCTATGCTTTCAACATGTTATCAATAATGCTTCACCAGTTCGGCATTTCGCTTGGAGATAATCATTAATTTGTCTCCATTACCAATATTGACAAACGCTTTACATTTGACGAAACAGCTGGTACAATACTCTCGTATGCTGGCACAGACTCCGAGGTCGTAATTCCCAGTAGTATCAATGGTGTGGATGTTGAAGAAATCGGGACGGCGGCGTTTATAGACAATACCTCCATTCAGAAGCTCTCTTTCCTCGGCGATGCGATAAAAATCGGCTATGGGGCTTTTACTGGTTGCAATCATCTTGCTGATGTGGAGTTGCCGCAGTCGACAATATTGGATAATTTTGCTTTTTCCGGCTGCTCTTCGCTTCAAAGCATGGACCTAAGTACCGTTGAGGCCATGAATTCGTATGCCTTTTACAATTGTACCTCGCTGACGAGTGTGATATTGCCGACGGAATCAAAAATCTTGGAAGAGGTTGCAAGTAAATTGGGAGATAATCGTAATGCTACAGGAGCAATTCATTTGTTTACAGAGCGACCGCCTTGTGAAAGTTGTAAAGGGGTTTTGCGCAATTCCGTGCCAAATATCCTAACATTCAGTTGACTGTATTGGATTCAAATTTAAATTCATATTAAACGACTATATTCTAAAAGGAGTGATTTACTATTAATCGGCCTTATATAACGGATCAGACAGAACAGAAATTTTATGACAAACATATAAATGATACTTGTCCAATTCATGAGGACTTGCATGTAAATTATAATAACATTAAAGAAATGTGTAGATCACAAATAGAGTCAAACATAAATTCACTGGATTTTCGAGATATATTAATTTGGCTATGTAATGATGATCTTCATTTAATAGCCTCTCAAGGTGTTTATTGGCTAATGTTAATATTATCTTTAGGCATTTTGTCTGTTGAATATAATCAAAAAATAGACTTTATTGAAGATGAGATAAAGAGTATAATTGTCAATAATGACTTTGAGCGATTAAAACACAGAATTAATACTAGCAGTTATAATAGCATGCAAGAAGATCTTGAAAAAACAAAACAATTTTATGAGCTTTTATGAAGATTAATTTAGGCTATAAAGATGATGACTTGATAGCTCAGGCATGTGGGAAATTAACAAAAAATACTTGGATATTCAAATTTAAGCAAATAAAACTTTTCTGAAACGATGAATGAATTTGGCTTAATACTGCTATAAAAGATTAGGAATTAACCATGAACATTAAAGAGTTTTTGAGATTTACCACTTATATTTATACGGACGAAGAAGCATTAGTTTTTCCAAAATTTATAGAGTATATTGAGAAAGCATATAATGTTTCTGTTTATAAAATTCAATTTAAATTTAATGGTGTAACTAGCGTTTTTGATATATTCTTAAAAACTAATGCAGATCGAAATAAAATTTGTGGGAAGAATTCAAAATTAAAGTTTCCTTATTCAACACTTTTAAATGTTCTAAAAAATATCATTCATCAAAACAATCTAGATAAATATTTTCATGCAGATTTAATGGTTATATTTATTTCTAGTTATGAATTTAATGCTCTTTATTATTGTTATACAACTGCATTTGAGTCTTTTAAACTTTTTAAAGCTAAGCATTTTAACGAACACACGATGCAAGAGATAGCTCCTAATATGTTATATATAGTATATAAAACGAAAGATTTTATGGAAGATGCAAAAGAAACTGGGGAGCAAACATATTTAAAAAAAGAGTATTATAAATTTATAAAACAATATGACCGATTTAATATGATAACTTACGATAGACATCTACTTGTTTATTTTGATTATGTAAAACCTGGTGATGATAAATTTTATGGACGTTATTTAAATGAAAAGTATTTAGAATTACTTGGTGAAGTTTAAACGGCAAACGATATACTGATCGAAGGATCCGAACTGAAGCCTGGGGGAAGACCAACTACTGGAGCCCAAGCACACCGGACAGCCTGCATGGAACCTTTGCCAAGGGCATTTGGCAAGAGAACAGCTATTGCTATATTAAATACCCGATCTACAACGCTTCTGGTACGGTAACAGAATACCGCAGGGGCTATGTGCCGTATGCGAATGTGTTTGGAAGTTTTGTTCCAAACCACGATATTCGAGTGACTGCCTACGTACAGGACGGTCATGTATATAACCTGCCTTCCACAGAAAGTCAAATCGTCGGTACTTTCTATGGATATATTGAAGTGTCAATTATTGACGAAGAAAACGACATGGTATATATTGAATACAAATATGACCGTTAAATGCCACGTTTATCGGGAGACGTTACATATAGAATAGTTGACTTTTATAACTGGGATAAAAATATAGGTCAAGAATCAGGTACGCCTATCTCACAACGTGATTTATGGGAATTGCATCTTGGTGGATATGCAAAAGATTTCTTAGTAGAAGGCACAAGTAATCTAATGATTACTTGGGAATCTGGGCAACGCTGGAATACTGGGGCAACTTTTGAGGTTCAGAATGAAGAAGAGTATATTTATAGCACTTACTGTTATTTTGTTTATATCTTGTTTTGCAGTATGTATTTATATGGGTGTTTCTAATCTAAGGGAGCATTCTAAACTTGAAAAGGGTGTAGATGTTATTTCTGTTGATATCAATGAATTAACCAATACTGTTCCTGAGTTTTATTTACCAGTTGTACCCGGTTTACAAATAAATCGTTTTCATTATTATAGTTCACGTGATACGTCTTGTTATATTGTTTTTGATATAGATTCGGTATATTATAATGATATTATAGAACAAATTTCTCTATATTATGAGTTGTCAGAAGAACATCCTCTTATCTTTGTAAATGAACTCATAATTAAGGATTATAACATCATGTATATAAAACGTTACGATGATGATTATATATATTTATTTGAATATCCACCTTCTGAATCAAGAGTTCAATTTATTTTATGCTATGATGGTTACAATGATAATTTAGATCGTTATATCCGTTCGCAAATTCATGTAGGTAATACAAAGTAAATTTTATTTTACAGCTATCTGTATGGAGTGTAATACGCCGCCGCCCTGCCGGTGGCCTTTAATCTGGCCACCTACAATTCGGACCTTTCGGTCTTAACAGGCAATGCCTTCACCGGCTTTGCCTACAACGCCATCGGGATCCATGGAACGATGCAAAGGAACCTGTCCTTCACAGGCAATCTGTGCGTCAGCTTCGATTTGGATTTGAATGGACCTGAATGTGTCGGATACCCTGTCGGTGGTGTCCGGGGATGAATCTTAAAAAGGAGCAGATATGATAAACAACAGATGCCCATATTGCGGTAATGAAATCGTAACAGGGAAATTAACATTACTAAGATTTTTTCCGAGATTAACTTTTAAGTGCAAAAACTGCGGCAATCGGTACCGATTGCATTACCCTAAAATTTTACTTATTACCATCCCTTTTGGATTATATGCTTTTCTTTACTACGATTTTGAACCATTAAAGACAAATATAATTGCAAATATCATTTTAATCATTCTTGCTACTTTGGCTGTAATCTTAATAACTTTATTTATACCACTTGAAAAATATCAGTTTGGAGATGTTTTATCATCTTATGAGTCTAATTATAACGTAAAATGTTTGTTGATTTGGAATCGAAAGTCAATATTTTATAGGGTCACGCATTGTTTTAGTGGAAATATTTTTCCAATATGCTTTATTGACCGTAATAATCGCCCGATTAGTAATACGTGGTGTGTCGTTTTACATAAAGTGCATCATTTAAGAAAGAAAACAGTATGCAGGATTGAATTTGTATTGAGCGAGGCACCAAAGGATTTATTACAAGAGGGAAATGAATTTTATTTATTTGATAATAAAAGAATTGTGGCAAAGGGTGAGATTATAAAAATTTTAGAATAAAAGAGTTGAGATTTTTAGATTATCTGGTTCAAAGTCCCATCGAGTTTGTCTTACAGCGGGGCGGGCGCGATGAAACTGACGAACTGCCAGTTAGGCACGGAAGACGACCGTTCAGCCCTGCTGGTCGACGGCAACTTTTCGGGTACGCTGACCGTGGAAGGTTGCAATTTTTCCATGGGCGAGGAAGTCCGCGGGATCTACCTGACCGGCGGCACAGGCGATGTCATTATTACGAGCACGAGCCTGGCGCCAGCCTCAAATTCACTTTTACCGACCATACACCAAGCATGTATGTGACGTCGCATTTAGAGCGCGACCTGGGCGTCTTGTTGCAAGGGACGCAGAACGGTGAGGACATTTCGGGCAACACGTTCGACATTTTAGAAAACTGGTTTTGACATAATCACTAATTGGGTGATAGTTATGAGAGCAAAAAGAATATTAGTTGCTTTAGGAAATGGCCTTAATTTTATTTTAGCCTCTTTTATCTGTTTTGTTTTTCGATTTAAATTAAGTTTATTGCCTATAAATTCAAATTATACATTTTTTATGATTTATTGTGGTAATGGTTTTATACTTTTTTTGATTTTCCAAGTTTTATACCGGCTTTTACAAAAATATATAAAAGTTTCTAAAAAAATTATTATCATCTCTTTTTTGTTAATTCCCTTTTTAGTTTTTGCCGTTTTTTATTTATGCGTAAATATACCTGTTTCATATAGTTCTATATCGTTTACAGCAACGGTTGCCACAGCAATGTACGCGGTTGCACTAATTTTACAGACGATTACTTGGTTAATTGAGCGAGTTGTTAAATTCCTTATAAAAAAATAACCATATTAAAATTCCTAGCACTTTCGTTTTCCATTTCGGTAACCCTTTGCGACGCCCTGCGTGGTTTTGAATAGCGGTGCTTTTCCATCTATGAGAGCAACAGCACGCACTTACAGATTACCAACAACAGCTTCAGCAGTACATATAGCACAGCCAAGTATGATATAGTAGTGGGCTAAACACGGTTTAAAATAAATATATTGCATGATTTGCAAAGGAGGCCGAGATGAAACAGTTCATTTTAAAACAGATTATATTAAACCCTTTGATATTTGGATGTAGCATCTTTCTAGCTTTTTTAACGAGACATTTATTAAATTTTCTTGTAGAGATTAGTAATAGTTTAGGTTTTACTCTCGTTTTTGGACTTATTTTTTTCATAAGTCTTTATCTTATTATGGAAACTATTTTTTCCGGTTTTTTTCATTTGAAATCATGGCATTACAATTTAATTGCATTATTCTTACCGTTATTATTATCCATTTTTGCATATTATTTCTGCTGTGATTCCTCTAAAGCTGTCACTTTGGCCGATCGAGTTGAGGTATTTTCGCGTTCCATGACTTATTCAATCTTTATTTTATTGTTTACATGTGTCATAGTTTTCAAATTATTAATTATTATTTCGAAATATTTTATTTCCTTATTAAAGCATTTCCATCATTGAAAGCAACAGCACGAACCTACAGATCACCAACAACAGCTTCAGCAGTACTTATGATGGTGCCCTGCCGGTTTCCTTTAATCTGGCCACCTATAATTCTGACCTCTCGGTCTTAACAGGCAATGCCTTTTCGGGCTTTGCCTACAACGCCATCGGGATCCACGGAACGATGCAAAGGAACCTGTCCTTTACAGGGAACCTGTGCGTCAGCTTCGATCTGGATCTGAA
>CASFAP010000016.1 GCA_949292695.1 uncultured Eubacteriales bacterium
CCGATCTTTTGCGCGCGCATTTCCAGCTCGGCAAAAACATCTTCCAGCGGCAGTCCGGCCTCGGCGCATAAAACGAGTAGATGATAGATGAGGTCGCACACTTCGCCGCACAGCGGCGCTTTTTCTCCATTTTTTGCGGCGATGATGGTCTCGCCCGATTCTTCGGCGACCTTTTTGAGAATTTTATCAAGCCCCTGCGAGAAAAGATAGCAGGTGTAAGACCCTTCGGCCGGATGACTTTGCCGGTCAAGGATTACTTGGAAGAGGGAATTTAGGGTGTCATTGCCGTTTAACATCAGAATCCTCCTTTAATTCGCGGTAGAAACAGGTGCGTTGCCCTGTGTGGCAGGCCGGGCCATCGGCCTCGACCAGCAACAAAAGCGTATCGCAATCGCAGTCGTAGCGGATTTCTTTTAGGTGTTGAAAATTGCCGGAGGTCTCGCCCTTTGTCCAAAGCTTTTGGCGGCTCCGGCTGAAAAAGGTGCAGAGACCGGTTTTTAAGGTCTGCTCTAGAGAGGCACGATTCATATAAGCCAGCATGAGGACTTCCTTCGTTGCGTTTTCCTGCACGATAGCCGGAATTAGATCAGATTTTTCAAAGAAGATATCGAGATTCACCGCACCGGCACCCCCCGTCCTTTCAAATAGCGTTTGAGTTCTTTGATGTCGAGCTCCCGATAGTGAAAAAGCGATGCGGCCAACGCCGCATCGGCCCCGGCGTCAAAGGCATCATAAAAATGTTCCGGCTTTCCGCCGCCGCCCGAGGCGATCACTGGGATATCGACCGCCTCACTGACGGCTTTGACGAGCGCACAGTCAAAGCCGGCCTTGGTGCCGTCGGCGTCCATCGAGGTCAGAAGAATTTCCCCCGCGCCCAGCTGGGCCGCCTGCTTTGCCCATGAAATGGCGTCTACACCGGTGTCAATGCGGCCGCCGTGGACAAAAACATGGTAACCGCAGGCTACCTTTTTGGCGTCAATCGCACAGACGACGCATTGGCTTCCAAAGCGTTGCGCCGCTTCGCTCAGCAAAGCCGGCCGGTCGAGCGCCGCCGAATTGACGGCCACTTTATCGGCGCCGGCCAACAGCAAGGTGCGGAAATCCTCGACGGAACGGATGCCGCCGCCAACCGTTAAGGGGATGAACAACTCCCGCGCCGCGCGTTCAACCAGCTCGGCGAAGGTCTTCCGGCCCTCATGCGTCGCCGTAATGTCGAGAAAGACGACTTCATCGGCACCGGCGTCGTTGTAATACTTCGCGTTCTCCACGATGTCGCCCGCATCGCGAAGCGAGACAAAATTGACCCCTTTCACAACCCGGCCGTCTTTGACGTCGAGGCAGGGGATGATGCGTTTGGCTAACATAGGCACTCCTTTACCGCTTGCGCCAGATCGAGCGTCCCGGCATAGAGGGATTTGCCGCAGATGGCGCCGTAAATTCCCATGGCTTTTAAGCGCTTAATATCAGACAGATCCTTAACGCCGCCGCTGGCCACGAGGTCCACGTCAACCGCTCGTTGCAATTCAGACAGCATATCGAAATTCGGGCCCTCGAGCATACCGTCGCGGCTGATGTCTGTAAAGATGATAGTCCTGACGCCGAGACCGGCTACAGTTTTGGCAAACTCGAGGTAGGGAAGGGAGGTCTCCTTTGTCCATCCGGCAACCGCGACCCGTCCGTTCTTGACATCCAATCCGACGGCGATGCGCTCCCCATACCGCAAAACGGCCTCTTTTAACAAACCGAGATCCGTCGCGGCCGAGCCGAGAATGATGCGCGCAACGCCCCCTTCAGCCACGGTGCGGATATCATCCAGCGTGCGGATGCCGCCGCCGAGCTCGACTTTGATCGGCAGGCGGTTTGCGATTTCAAATACGGCTTGCCGATTCATCCTACTGGCCGAGCCGTCCTTTGCGCCGTCAAGGTCGACCATGTGCAGATGGGTCGCGCCGGCTTCCCAAAAACGCTTGGCGGTCTCAAAGGCCGATTCGGCGACCTTGTGCGCCGTATCGTACTCGCCGGCCTTTAATCGGACGCATTGGCCGCCCAACAGATCAATCGCAGGGAACAAGATCATTTGGAAGCTCCTTTCTCGGCAATGGCGCAAAAGGCGCGCAGAATAGAAAGCCCGACATTGTGGCTTTTTTCCGGATGGAACTGCGCCCCCCAGACCGGCAGGTCGGGATTTTTGACGAGCGCCGGGATGCACTCGCCATAATTCGTCGTGCACAAAAGATTTTCCCTTGCGGTATCGGCACGAAAGGAATGGACAAAGTAGACATAATCACCTGATTTTACGCCTTGCAATACCGGGTCGGGGCGGCAGACCGCAAGCTGGTTCCAACCGATATGCGGAATTTTGAGGCCCGGCGCCTGAATGGGGACAATGCGGCCGGGAATCAAATTGAGACCCTCGGTCTTGCCGAATTCTTCGCTCTCAGAAAAAAGGAGTTGCATGCCGAGGCAGATGCCAAACAGCGGCTTGCCCGCTTTACACGCCGCCTGAATTTCGCCGAATAGGCCTGATGATTTGAGGGCCTTTACCGCATCTGGAAAGGCACCGACACCTGGCAGGATCAGGCCGTTCGCCAGCGCGCAGTCAGACGGATCGCTGGAAATCTGATGCTCGACTCCAAGATAGTCTAGGGCATTTTTGACGCTGTGCAGATTTCCCATGCCGTAATCGAGAACAGTAATCATAAGACACCCTTTGTGGATAAAAGTTCGCCCTGCTTTTCCTGCGCAGCCTGCGAGAGGGCGCGGGCAAAGGCTTTAAAGAGGGCTTCGGCCTTGTGGTGGTCGTTGCCGCCGTAGAGCAGTTCGAGGTGAATCGTGGCGCCTGCGTGCATCGCAAAAGCATAAAAGAATTCCCGGATCATTTCGGTGTCGAGCGCACCAATGGATTTATGATCAAACGCGGCTTTGAAAACAAGATATGGCCGGCCGGACAGGTCGATGACGGCGCGGGCCAGGCTTTCATCCATTGGGACATAAGAAGAGCCATACCGGCAGAGCACACTGTCGGCGCAGGCCTCTTTGAAGGCTTCGCCAAACACAATGCCGAGATCCTCCACCGAGTGATGGCAGTCGACAGCAAGGTCGCCCGTCATCTTAAGCGTCAAATTCAAGTTGCCGTGCAAGCAGACCGCCGCCAGCATATGATCCAGAAAACCGATGCCCGAACTTCCCGAAAAGTTGCCGCCTTCGCCCTGCTTTCGCACTTCGAGCGAGAGGATAATATCGGTCTCTTTGGTTTTGCGTGTGAACGTGGCTGTTTTCATCGCTGGGACTCCTTCCACTTCTTAATCGCGGTAAGCAACACCCGTTGCTCAGCGTCGGTTGAGGCTGCAATTCGAAGTGCCTTCGAACCAAAAATCCGCACGGCAATTCCATTTTGGCAGAGAAAATCAAATAGTGATTGCGCCTGCATAAATTCAAGGTAGACAAAGTTTGTGCAGGTATCATATACGACGGCGTCAGGAAGAAGGCATTTGAGCTTTTCCGCCAACTTTTTAGCCTGTGCGGCTAGGAATTCACCGCGGTTTTCGGCTTGATTCAGCAGAATGGTGCCGAACAGTTGCGGTAACGTACCGACATTATAGGGGCTTTTGATAACCCGAAGCGCTTTTATCATCTCATCATTTGCTATGGCAAATCCCAGCCGGAGCGCCGCGGCGCCAAAGGCTTTGGAAAGGGTGCGAAGGACAATGAGATTTTCATAATTGTGCGCAACATCCAAAATACTTTGATCCCAGAAATCCATATAGGCCTCATCGATGATACAAAGTGCCGGGCAGTTTTCAAGAAACCATAGGATTTCTTTTCTCGAAATGCCAGTGCCGGTGGGATTGCAGGGGTTGGAAAAGATGACGGCGTTGCAATTGTTCTTTCGTACGAAATCCGCCAGGCCCCCTACCGAAAAT
>CASFAP010000017.1 GCA_949292695.1 uncultured Eubacteriales bacterium
ATTCGGTCTCACGGTATGCAGGGTTGCCCCAACAAAGCCGAATCAATTCCATTGCTCCGGTCACATCTCCTGTTAAAAACCGGGCTTCGGCCTCATAGGCATTTAAAAACGGCCAGACTTGCCTGTTGTGCGGATACATGAGACGTAGCGCTACCTTTTCCGGATTCGGTGCCGTTTCTTTTAATTCCTGATATAATTCATAATATTGCAGTCCATTTTCAATCACCGGATTTCGAATGCGACGATCGAGCGTCGTCGAACCATAGGGGGTATGCATATTGTTTTTGATGTAAGATAGCGTCCTTTTTGCTTTGAGCGCATCTGCGATACCAAATACAACAGCAAAACAGTTTGCGTCGAGTGGAATCGGTTTTTCGCCGTTGTCGGTAAAACGAAAGTTTTCGAAATAGACCCCCTTAGTTTCGTCCCAAAAAACTTTATTAATATTTTCCGAAGTCTTGGATGCCGCCGAAAGCAAGCGCGTTTCCTCATTAGGCCTACCGTATTCATGCATGATTTTAGCGGCGCATCGAAGGGCATGGACGTATACAGTATTTATAATGAGGGAGCACCCCTCGCGCGGAAGAGTCCACATCCAGTTATGATCGCTACAAATTAGGCCATGTGTATCTGTCACACTTTTCAAATGGCAAAGCAGCTTTTCTAAGACCGGCAAAATAGAATCTATAAACGGGCGGTCGCCTGTATAAAGATAATACTCCCAGACCGATATCATCCACCACAAATTAAATTCAAGGAATACCTGGTGCGTTGCGGCGCTACCGGGCATGACGCCGTTTTCATCCCGAAGTTGGTAAAAGGTGTCAAGGCAATTTTTGACAATGAAGTGATCGTCAAACGCCGTCAATGCGGCGAGAGATTCCATGCGCAAATCAAAAAGCCACAACTCACGATCGCGCCTTGGACCATCAAAAAAGAAATAATCCGAAAAATTGCCGCGGTAATTGTTTATAAAATCAGTCATTTCCTTCGGGAACGTCCACGTTTTCTGCGCGCACTGTTCCGTGCTTTTTTGCGCGCATAATTCGAGCGTCCTGACTGCGGTATTCCAAACATAAGTGAACAACGCATCGTCCGCAGAGAACGAGCCGACTCTCTTCAAGGGGTATTGCGATAGGGTGAGATCCACTTCGAGAACCTTGAAGGCCTTTGCAGAAGAAATCCTGACATAACGGCAGGCGATATAATGTTCGCCGGTATACGCAGATCCCGGAGCAATTTCAAAGTGCGCAGGGAAACAATCAATGACAGGGCCATATTGTACAGACACACCGTCTGTAGATTCCGCAAATAAAAGATGCAGGTATCCTGTCACCTTTTTTCCAAAATCATAGACAAGCGTATGTTGCGGCGCATCGGTGAGAAGCGAAAGATCCTGAAATGAGTCAGAAATCAATTTTGGTTTGATTTTAACGCTTTTCATATGAAACACTCCTAAAACTTTTGATAGGGCTATTTAAATATTTTGTATACCTGGATTTTCAGAGGTATTTTTATTGGAAGTGTCGTCTATGGTTGCGCGGCCTTTTTACATCCGGGTATTCCAACGGTTATCATAAATTGTTTTTTGTATAACAAGCCATTGCGGCGCATTCCGCCGGCAAGCTTTACTGCTTGTGATCCTTTTCGGCAGGATCAGGGATATCCTTCCATATCAAATCAAAAAGCCGATCGGCAAAGCATGCATGCATTTCTTTTATGGGATGATTGATCCGATTTGCAAGCAGTCGGGTCGTGTCTTGTGTTTGATGCATCTGTTTCCAATCGGAATAGCAGTCGCAAACGGTAACGCCCATGCTTTTCGCGAGCTGGCAAGCGGATTGCATATAGAGGTCCATTCTTCCGCTGTTCTGCATTTCAGCCGTTTTGGCCGCATAGTCCCGCAACCCCGCTTCGACGTCATCGGCGACATAGGTGTTGAGCATATTGGGCGACATAAACACAGTATCGATTTGCTTATCTAGGCATTTTTGAAAGATTATCTCAAGTGAACTGATGTATTCTTCCAGCGAGCCGTTTATATCATTTAGCCCAAAGCAAACGATCACCAGATCGGGGGAATGGGATAAGACCTGCGCATCCATCCTGGCAAGGGATTCTTTGGCAGTTATACCGCAGATTCCCGCATTTATCACATTGATGGGGATTTCTTCGCGCATGCTTTGCAATTTTAGGCGCAACCGATTCCAATAGACTGTTTCATAATTCATTTCATTCGTGGCGACCGCACCTTGGGTTACACTATCGCCGAAGGCCACGATTGTTGCAGGGCCATATTGAATCAAGTCTTGGCTTTTCATTAAGAGCTTTTCTTTGATTCGCATTTTTTCGCTCGCTTTCTAAAAATATAGATTTCTCACAAGCTGAGATCTTGCGCAATTAACACTATAAAAACCTTATTGTTTTCTCAAAGGAGTTTCCTTGTTGGCAAAAAGCGCAAGCTACCGAGTGCGTATACGGCCTGTTTTTGGGCACGGATGCCACCAACGGCACAAGGCCCTTCCAATTTTTGCACGTGGCTGTTGCAAAGCCGGCGGATGAGATGGCCTGTGATTTGGCCACACATAGCCGTCAAAACGGTTCATCTAGCGAGAGCGCGCAAAGCAGAAGAACAGAAGCGCGGAAGCGTAAAATTTGGTTTTGCTGGCCTATCGGTCAGCGCCTGACCTTGAACAAAAATCCGTGCAGGAGCCCTTCGACCTGCAGGGTGTTGCCGGCAAGGGTCGCCGAGGCGGTCTCCGCATCCCAAACCGGGAACAGTTGGAGTTTGCCGGCAAAGGGCAGTTCGACCTTCAAGGATGCGACCGGCTCGGGGGGCAACTGGTCGCGCAGAGTGCGGTACCAGCTGTCGGACCGGTTGCGAGCATATCCGTAGACGACGCCGTCGCCCTCGAGCAAAAGCAGAAAGGCCTTTTCATTGGAGGCGTCGCGCGCACGCAGGTTCTGGGTGTCGAGCGCCTCGCCTTCGACGAGTTTTGCGAAGGGGCGATAATACCGCCAGAGGTTGTTGGGCTCGACGTAGCTGTTCCAGTGCCAAATGTGCCCGCACCCGGCGCTTTCAAAGAAGAAGGGGCTATAGACTTCGTCGGTGAGAATCAGCCCTAGATGGTCGGCCGAACAAAAGCGGAAGAGTCCGGTGTGGCAGTCGTTGACCGCACCGGTCTCGGCCAGCAGGATGGGCCGATCAAGCCGGCGCGCGGCGCGGATGCCGTCGCCGACAAAGGCGATGGGGTCGGCGCGGCAGATTTCGGTCTTGGCGCCCTGATCGAGGTAGCGGTGGAGTTGCTGGAAGCTCATCTCCTCCATTTTGAAGGCGTCGAGCCATTTTGTAAAAGCCGGGTCGTCGTAGCTCCCGAGCGAGTTGACGGCCATATTTTTGGGCGCTCTTTGGCGGATGTAGCGAAGCCAGCGGGCAGTAAAGTCGGTGATTTTTTCGAACGAGGCGTCAAAGCAGTTCATTTCATTCCATAGCTCGAAGCAGAAAACGGTCGGGTCGTTGCCGTACCGAGCCAGATAGGCGTCGATTTTCTTTTGCCAGTCCTCCTGCCAGACGCCGCCCTCTTCGATCCACTCGCTCCCCGAGCCGCAGGTCTTCGCGCCGAGGGCAAGATCCTTTTTAAAGATGGCGTTTTCCGTCTTTGCCAGGTCAAAGACCCGGAAGTGCTCGAAGGTCAGCTTCAGACGGATGCCGTATTTGCGCGCGAGGGCAAAGACGCCGTCGAGCTTTGCAAACTGCAAGAGGTCGAATTGATCAGCGACGCCTGTATCGACCGAAAAATAGGGGTTGTCAAGCCAGAGGCGGACGAGGTTGCCGCCGTTTTCAGAGAACTGGCGGAACCAGCTTTCATATTGCCGCAGGCCCATATAATCCTTGCCCTGCGCGAGCGCAAACTCGCGGCCGGCCGATTTTTGAAACCCGTCGGGCCCGACGAGATTGATGCCGACCGGGCAGAAGCATGCGCCGTTTTGGAGGGCGAAATAGCGGGAATCCTTGCCGCTGACCTTTACAAAATCGCGGTCGGGCGCGCCCGTTGCCACCTCGAAGCTGGCTGAAAAGAGGGCCTTATTCCCCTGGCGGACCGTAAAGCGGTGCTGGCCGGGCACCACAGGGGTGTAGCGGGCGCAGAGCACAGGGGAACCGGAAGGCGCAAGGGTCTCGTAGCCGTGATAATCATAGGTGAAAACGCCGGGCTGATGCAGAAAGGTAGGGCGGATCTCGGCTTGCGACTGCGGCGGCACGATCTCGACGGCCGTCGCGCCCGAATCAGCCGGGAGCGCAATCTCCCAGCGGTCAAATGCGGCCACGCAAGGCGAAAATGCGGTTTCAAAATCAGTATGTTCCATCAAAACGACCTCCTCAATGACTGCGTGTTTTGTTACTCTCTTTTTAGCACAGCCGGCATAGGAAGTCAAGCAAAAAACCAAAATAAAGCGAGATTTTTGAAGGGATGGCAGAGCGCGGAACGCAAAAGCGCCAAATCGCGGCGGGCAAAGGTTTAGATGCGCTTTTGCGCTCATCGACCAGCCGAAGATCCTTAAAAAAGGAATATGCAACGCGGCAACCGGCGCCGATGCCCTTGGGAATTTTTCGGGGTTGCATGTTCGAAGGGCAGGGATCCATCGCCATCGGGCAAAATTGGCGCTCCGGCGCGCTTTTGGACTGCCCGCCGGGCGGTGTGCAAATGTCGTGCTAACCGATCGGCGCAAACAGAAAAGCAGACCATGCGGTCTGCTTTTTATATGGAATCTGAAGGGCGAGAGCGCGTTTTCAGGCGGATTCGCCGGCATCGGCGAGGGTGCGCTCGATGTAAGAGACGACCCCTTCGGGCGCAACGCCCAACGCAAAGGCGAATTCGCCGTAGAGGACCTTTTCGGCCATGTGAAAAAGCTGGTCGTCGGCCGCGTGGGGCTTGCGCCCCTTTGCCAACAAGCCCTGGCCATGGAGGTAGAGGGCTTTGATGACTCGCACGAGCTGTCTCGGGTCCCCTTCAGACAGCAACGCGCGGTACTGCCGCTTGCGCTCCTGCTCATCCTCGAACCATAAGGGGTCGGCCTCAGGCATCTGGGCGATGAGGGCGCGGGCGTCTTCCGCTGAGAGCGCCGGGCGCATCTTGGCGGTGAGGGCATCGTTATCGACCGGCACGAAGAGGGTGTCTGTGCCGCTATAGAGTGGATGCAAGACATAATACTCCCGCTTTGCGCCCCCGAACTCGCGCACAGCGAGCGAAAGGATTTTGCAGGGGCCGTTGAGGCCATAAAAGACGGTGTCATTGGGTTGATACATTTCATTTCTCCTATTCTGTTGGAGCTCAGGGCGTTAGAGATGGCATGGGCCAGCCATTCCCCCCGAACTGGTGGGTTTGCCAGAGCGATCCCGCTCAACGCTTAGCGGGCGGCATTTGGTCGAGCCTGGCTTATTGGTTTGTGCATTGCCGCGCGCTTTTGCTTCTGTTTTTATTTTACCACATTTGCAACCGGAATGTAAGGCAAATTTTCTATTTTTTACCAAATAGGATTTGATAAATACACAATATGTGTTATTTTAAAAAACAGAAGGGGGGAAGATCAGAGGAGCATTGGGCTACTGGTTGCAGGCAAACGGCGCCGAGGTCGTTCCCAATGTGCAGTGGGCAGACGCGCGGAGCTTCGGCTTTTGCTTTGACGGAATCCCCAGAAACAGCACCGTCGCCATCAGCACCAACGGATGCATCCGCGATAAAACCGACCGGTATTTTTTCGAGCAGGGGCTCGCGGAACTTTTTAAGCGGCTCAGCCCAAGGACCGTGGTCGTTTACAGCGCGATGCCGGACGAAATATTTGCGCCATACCGCGGCGCCGCCGACTTCCTCCACCTTCCGAACTGGCAGGATGCCGTCAGAGGGAGGTGCTCGCGCAATGGGTAAGGGTACGAGCGGCCTTTTCCGCTGGTATAAGTGAAATTGCTTTCGTGTCCTTCCGAACTGATCTTCTGTTTAGACTACAAGTGAATTTTGAAAATAGACGCTCGACTACAAGATGTTGTAGTCGGGCGTTTTTTGTCACATATTTCAAAAAAATATCCGCATTTTTGTTGCAAGAAACAGTTGCAATTCCTGGGAGGAGTGACTATAATAACAATTAAGTGGTGGATTGTGGAGCAAATATCCATAAAAATGTTTTAAAGTGGTTGAAAAGGAGGGGGAAACGGTGCTGTTTGGTGGTTATCAGCATACCATCGATAAAAAGGGCCGGATGTTCATCCCCTCAAAATTGCGGGACGAGCTGGGCGATCAATTCGTCATCTGCCGCGGCATTTCGGGCAAACGGTGCCTTTGCATCTATTCCGAGGCCGAGTGGAACAAGTTGGTTGAAAAGATCGAAACCCTGCCCTCCACCAAATCCAGCACAGTCAAGCGCTTTTTGTATGAGGGCAGTTTCACCATCGAGTGCGACGCGCAGGGCAGAGTGCTCATCCCAGCCGCCCTGCGGGAATACGCCATGCTTGAAAACGACGCGCATATCATCGGTATGTCCAACAACCTTGAGGTCTGGAACACAGAACTCTGGGCCAAGGAAAACGAGCAGTACACCCCCGAATCGATCGCATCGATTATGGAAGAACTCAATTTTTAACGGGGTGGGGCGATGGAATTCAAGCATCAGCCGGTCCTGTTAAAGGAAACCCTTGCCGCGCTTCAGATTAAGCCTGAGGGTATTTATGTCGACGGCACAGTCGGAGGCGCAGGGCATGCGCGCGAAATCGCAAAGCGTTTGACCTCGGGGCGCCTTGTGGGCCTCGATCAGGACCCGGACGCCGTCGAGGTTGCCTGTGAACGCCTGAAAGGCTTTCCCGCTGTGGTCGTCCAGAGCAATTTTAAAGATCTCGCCAGCGTCCTGGATTCGCTTTCCGTCGGGCAGGTCGACGGCGTGCTCCTCGATCTCGGCGTTTCCTCTTTTCAGCTCGATACCGCTTCGCGCGGTTTTTCCTACCACAAAGACGCGCCGCTCGATATGCGGATGTCGAAGGCCGGGCCCACGGCCGCCGAACTCATCGCCACACTTGATTGCGGCGCATTGGCGGATCTTTTCCGCCGCTACGGAGAAGAAAAATTCGCTGGGCGCATCGCCCGCCGCATTGTGGAAGCGCGCCAAAGGGCCCCGATAGAAACCACCGGCCAGCTGGCCGAACTGATCGCCGGTAGCGTCCCGGCCGCCGCCAGGCGGGAGGGTCATCCGGCTAGACGATGTTTTCAGGCGCTCCGCATTGCGGTCAACCATGAACTCGATATTTTAAATGAGGCGCTTGATTCCGCCTTTGAACGCTTGGCGCCAGGCGGCGTGTTGGCCGTTATCACCTTTCATTCGCTTGAGGACAGAATCGTCAAGCGCCGGTTCCTCGAT
>CASFAP010000018.1 GCA_949292695.1 uncultured Eubacteriales bacterium
CGAGACAAATGGGGTTTATTTGGAGGGTTTTATGAAGTCCTGCAAAAATTGCGGCACCACCAATCCCGATTCGGCGGATTGTTGTAAAGAATGCGGCGCGTCGTTGCGGCACGCGGCCGGGAATCGGGCCTACTATGAGGATCCGAATGAGTTGATCGGCGGCGTCGAGGCGCGTTACCTTCGCGCCTTCACCGAACGCGCGGCCGACCGCTATCTCTGGATCTGGAAGAACCAGGCCGAGACCGGCAAAAAAACCTCCTTTAACTGGGTGGCGTTTTTCTTCCCATTTCATTGGTTCTTGGCCCGCCGGATGATCAAGGCCGCCGTATGTCTTGAGGTGATCAGCGTTTGCATTACCTTGATTTTGGCGCTGGCCAGTGGTTTTATCGTCGCCGGCCGGCTGGACGCCGCGCTGGCCGAACAAGGCATCCAGCCCATCACCTATGAGGAGTCTTACGGCCTGCTTCCGGAGCGCTATATTTACCAGACGCCCGAAATGTATCAAGAAGATCTCGAGATTTTTTATCAGTACAATCCCGGCGTGAAAGAAAAGGTCGCCGCGTATGATGCCTATCAGGAGGTCCTCGAAGGGTTCCAAGGTCAAATATTTCGCGCGGCTTTGTTGGTCATATTGCTTCATTTCGCTATTTTCTTTGCGATTTCAATTGCAATCGGCCTGTTCGGCGATCACCTGTATTTTCGCTACGCCAAGCGCAAGATTCAAAAGGCCCTTGACCAAAGCGGCGGCGCCGACCTGCTCGAATTGCGCGGTATGGGCGGCGTTGAACCTTCCAAT
Organism: uncultured Eubacteriales bacterium; assembly: GCA_949292695.1. Taxonomy (GTDB): domain Bacteria; phylum Bacillota; class Clostridia; order Oscillospirales; family Acutalibacteraceae; genus CANQSG01. Next base: position 797 of record CASFAP010000018.1, read on the forward strand.
ATTGTAATCGCCGTCGTGCTGAGCGCTTTTTTGAATGTCATACTATCGCTTTTGTGAGCGCAACCTGCCTGCATCCGGATTCGCGTTCCGTGAGGGCTCCCCGTTTGACCGCCGCCAGAAAGCGTTGTTAGGAGGAAATCATGCAGACCTGCAAAACCTGCGGCACCACCAACCCCGATTCGGCGGTGTTTTGCAAAGACTGCGGAGCGTCGCTCCGTAATCCGCAGAATCCGGCGTTTTTCAATCAGGAGACCGAGCTGATCGGCGGCGTCGAGGCGCGTTACCTGCGCGCCTTTACCGGCCAAAATTTCGACCGCTATGCGGCCGTTTGGCGCAAGCAACAGCGCCGGCCGCTTGGGGTCGGCTTTCACTGGACGGCCTTTTTCTTTCCCGTTTCGTGGATGCTTTCCCGCCGGATGTTCTTGGCGCCGCTCTGTCTTTATCTCTATACGGCCCTGACAATCATCCTGTTCGCGACGGTCGGCCTTGGCGCCATCGAGCGCGCCGAGGCGCAGAGGGATTTGGTGCCGGAAGTGACCTACGAAGAAATCTTTTCCGGCACCGAAACCCTGACCGGAGAGCAGATGCGGGCCTATCTCGAGCGCCCCGAGGTCAAGAGCCGCCTTGCGGAGTATGAGGCCTACCAGCGCGCGCAGGACCGTGTCAACCTGGCCTGGCTACTTTTGGGCGGGCTTCTCTTTTTGGGGACTGTTGGTGTCGGGCTGATCGCCGCCCTCTTTGCCGACCGGATTTATTTTTTGTATGCTCGCCGGAAGATTCGAGCCGTCTGCGCGCAGTACCCGAATGAAGAGCTCCGGCTCCTTCTCTGCAAAGACCGCGGCGGGGTGAGGCGCCTTTACTTGTTATTCAGTCCAGAGCTTTGGATGGATGGGCTGATTGCGTTGGTTCTTGTGATCTGGTTGCTTGCCGTCATCCTCCTTTGAATGAAAAAGGTGGTGAGCGAAAATGCCGGCCTCCGCTAAGCAAGTATTGAAAACGAACGAAACGGCAAATAGATAGCGGCCAAAAGCGGAGGAGCCTAACGGCTTCCCCCGCTTTTTCTGTGCCCAGTGGAACGATAGACAGTGTTGTTTTCAGAGAACGAATCATTCCTTTACAAAATCAATATTGACATCGCCGTTATTGCACGATACATTCAGCGTTTTTTCGCCGCCATCCTTCTTGTCCGGCAAATTACTCTCGCCTTTTTTGATTTCTGTTTGCATGGCAAAATCGTCGTAACTGCCGATAATCGTTCCCGAAATATCCCCGTTTTTGACTGTTAGGGATAGGCTACTTCCTACGTCTAAATTTCCAAAGCTAATATTTCCGCCATTCGAAGAAATATTGACGCTTCCGGTTACAGCCAATGCAGAAAGTGTGACATCCTCGTTTGTTGTGGAAAGCGTAAGATTTTCTAAAAGTGCGTCTGGAATCTGCAATGCTATTTTCCGATCTTCGGCAGAGGGCTTTCCTCCAATATAATCCGTCCAATCTTTATCGCTTGCGCTCGCCATAGTCAGCACATTTTCGTCAGAAACCGAAATATCGTAATATTCTTTGCTGTTTTCAGAATACTGAATATGGACTTGTTCGTCCTCGGACAACGACACTTCAATTTCTCTATCCCGTACGTCAATCCTTATTTCTTCAATTTGCGATACGTCGGCGGTATATTCCTTTTGCGCAAATGGTTCGTCGCTGTTTGAGCAACCTGCCAAAGCAAAACTGCCCAATACAAGGCACAGTGCAAGTGAAATGATTTTTTTCATTTGAATTCCTCCATAGTGATTAGATTTACAACTCTAACTCATAGCGGCATCCCGTTTTATCAACCGCCCCAGTGAAGTGAAACCCGAAAGAAAGATACCGATTCTTCGCAGTTTCATTTGCATTATCTATTATTATGGCCACTTTTCTAACGCCTTGAATTTTTAGACCGCGCAAGATATGCGCTAAGGCCTTTTCCTCAAGCCCTTTCTGCTGAAATCGATTATCGATCATAAAGCGGCAGATGGTTGCTGTATCGGCTTGATTTTCTGCACGCTTTACATTAAAAAAGCCAATCAGCACATCGTTGTTATAAATGGCATTGGGATGCATTTCTGAACGATATTTTGCTTGTGCAATGGAAATTGCGTTGCAACAGCAACATCCCGCCATGGTCGCGCCAACGCGATTTTGATTTGCCGTCAATTTGCATACATCCAATATATTTTGCGCGTCAACTGCTTTTATCCGAATCATGGCTATCCCTCTTGCTTATAAAGTTTTTCTTTTTAAGACCGCGAGCCCTCCGAGCGAGAATGCGGCGCTTAGCAACAGGCAAATGCCAATGTGCAAGGCGGCATTGCCGTTCAGCATGATCATCTCAAAAAATCCGGCCAGGATAGCGCGCAATGGCGCAATCGGCGTAAAAATACAAATAATTGCAACCAATACTGCGTCGGTCAGCCACCCATACCAATGCGCCTGCATCGATAACAGCACATGAAGAAAAACCATAACAAGTAGCAAAAAGAACATCTGCTGTAATCCGGCGACGAACATTCCGTTTTCCGTCCATTTGCACACGTCCATCATATTGATTACGGTTTGCGCCGGATATAAGGGGTCAATCCATAGATGGATGCTTGTATTGACAAGGGAAATGCAAAAGGCTAAAAACCCATAGCTAATGAAACAACCGATAAAGTAATTTTTTTTGCTCGCGCAGGAATGCATTAATTTTGTAAAATCATAAAATACAAAAAAGAACGGGGTCAAACCTGCGAGCAACCAAGTGTAATTTCCGTTGCTTAAAACGACGTCGCCGGAAGAGGTGGCGCAAAGCACCACAAGAGCCGTAAGGATGAAACTGATTTTATTGCTCGCAAGCAAGCGCTTTACAATCGCAAAAATAGCCGTCATCTTGTTGCACCTCCCTTATGCCCGACCAGTTGAATAAAAAACTCCTGCAAAGACAGTGGGCGAATCTCTAATGAGGCAGTTGGTTGCGGTGGGGTGTCAAAGATATAACTGGTTGCCAGACCTCCAACCGTATCTTGAGCGATGACATTTAGATTTCGGGTTGCGGCCTCCACGTCCTTTTGAAGTCCGCTGACGCAAAATGCTTTTGCTTCCACCGATTGCAGGGTATCAAAAAAACGGATACTGCCTTTATCAAGTATCATCAGCTTTTGAATGGTCTTTGCAATTTCCTCAATGATGTGGGTGGATACAATAATCATCCGCGGGTGTTTGTGAAAACTCTCGGTCAGCATATCGTAAAACTCCACGCGCATAATTGCGTCGAAGCCGAGGACAGGCTAGTCTAAAAGAATGACCTCTTTATTACTTGCCAAGCAGATAATCGTGGAAACCATCGTTTTCATGCCAAGAGAAAGCTGACGGAACTTCTTTTTCCCCTCCAACTCAAAACGCTCCATCATTTGAGAAGCAAAGTCGTAATCATAGTTGGGGTTTACTTGCGAAGCAATCCGCAACAGTTTTCGCACCGGAAGATTAAAATGCTTCGCAAAGTTTTCGATATAGCTGACGCCTGTATCCAAAGTCGATGTCGTTATTGTCTTGCCGCCAACTTTGATACTGCCGCTTGTAATGTTCTGATACCCGGCAATCGATTTGAGAAGCGTTGTTTTGCCTGCGCCGTTTCTGCCAAGCAAGCAATAAATACCCGGTTCATCAATCGACAAAGTAATGTTTTTTAGTACGGTTGCTTGCCCGTACCGCTTTGTGACTGCTTTTAGTTCTATCATGCAACCATTCCTCCTAAACAGCATTGAAAGGTCTATTGATTTTCGCAATCTTTTTTGCTAAACTGATTGTAAACCTTTGTGTTGCACACATGTCAATTGGGTAGGAGAAAATAAAATGAAAAAATATTTTACGGTTGGGGAAGCGGCGAAGGCCGCCCATACGACGAGCGAAACGTTGCGGCATTATGACCGCATTGGATTAGTGAAGCCGAGCAAAAAAGACGAATGGACCAATTACCGCTATTACACCGAACAGGACATTGTTCGCTTGAATACGGTGCGCGCTTTGCAACTGATGGACCTACCCTTGCAGGAGATCAAAAAAGTTTTGGAATACGACGATCTTGAAAAAATTGTCGACTTTTTGGCGCAAGCAGAAAAAAAGGCTGATGAAAAAATAACAGCACTCCAGTACAGCAAATCAAAAATCCAATTAGCAAAGGCGGACTATGAAGGAAAATTGCAGATGCGCGAAAAACTTAACGGCACCTTTATCAAGGATTTTCCGGAGCGCGTTATTTTGCTATCCGACACCTTAGAAGTGCCGACGCTTGATAATCTTTGGAATTATCTCAACCATTTCTACGATAAAGTGACGCCTGCCTTAAAAGCGCAATTTTCCTTTGAGGATTTAGCTGGCATATACACCGAAAACGGAATCGCAAGGCTTTTTGCCGTCTGCATTCGTTATGTGAATATAGACGGCTTAAAGATCCTGCCAAAAGGAAAATACCTATGCGCTAACTGCACGGAAGAAAATAGAAAAAATGTATTGGACGAGTTGATCGATAAAGCTAAAACAGAATATGGCGTGGATCCGGCGTTTACGGTGCAACTTATTGTTGTATCAGGCATTTTGCAATGGAATTATGAAGTGCAGGTTTATGTGGATAGATAACGGGGCGCTGAAACTGGCGAGAACAACTGCCCCCCCGGCAAAGAAAAAGCAGGACAGCATGGCAAAATGCCATGCTGTCCTGCAATTGTAATTATTTTCTTATGCGTGCGCGGCCAATGCTCGCGCCATCTTTTTTGTTTAGGCCTCCGTTTGGGCTTTGGCCTGAAAGCGCCGCGCCAAATCTGCTTTAGAAATATATGGATTGTATTAGCGCCGCGCGAGACAGATTGCAAAGATGCCCCGCCTGGCCGCCAGACGAAAGGGAAGTATCGCTCTGCGACGGACGATCCAGCCGTTGCATCAGCGCCAGAATCCAATTTGCCGCGCCAGACGACAAGACCGTGTTTACGATCATGCCGCCGCGACAGCCTTCCTCCGCGTTCGCTGTTAGATCAGGCGCCGGAATTGCCCCCGCAGGCCTTTTGCAAGCCTTTTTCCGCGCCCGCAACAGCGCGTTGCGCGCCGGTTCGACCCTAGCGGGCCAATTTGTCGAACACGGCGATCAGCTCTTCGATCGAGGCGTCGGCCGCGCTGGCGTCGGATTGCATGGCCTTGCGAACGCACCCTTTTAGATGCGCGCGGATGATCTCTTCGTTGGCCCGCCGCAGGACGGCCTGCGTCGCTAAAAGCTGGTTGGAGATGTCGATGCAGTAGCGGTCCTCTTCGACCATCTTTAAAATGCCGTCGAGCTGGCCGCGGGCCGTTTTTAAAAGGCGGGCCACCTTTTCATGGTTTGCCTGCATGCCCTTACTCCGCCCGAATGCCGGTCACGGTGTAGCCCGCGTCGGTGACGGCCGCCGCGAGCGCCTCGTCCGGCACCTCTTTTGAGAGGGTGACATATGCCGCTTTGTCCTCAAGGCTGACAGTGGCCGAAACGCCGTCGAGGGCGTTGAGCGCCTGGGCGACGCGGGCGGTGCAGTGCCCGCAGGACATGCCGTCGATTAAAATTGTCTTTTTCATCATCAGATACTCCTTTTGTTGTTGGGATTTGATTTCTTTGAGCGCCATCCGGCGCGCGGCGGGGCGGAAGCGCTTGAGCCGCAACGCGTTGGCGACGACAAAGAGGGAGCTCAGGCTCATGGCCGCGGCCGCGACCATGGGATTGAGCTGAATGTGGAAGGGCAACCAAAAGACGCCGGCCGCCAGCGGAATGCAACAGACGTTGTAAAAGAAGGCCCAGAAGAGGTTTTCCTTGATGTTGCGGATGACGGCCTTGCTGAGCTGAATGGCCGTCGCGCAGTCGAGCAGATCGCTCTTCATTAAGACGATGTCGGCCGATTCGATGGCGATGTCGGTCCCGGCGCCGATGGCGATGCCGACGTCGGCCAGCGCCAGAGCCGGCGCGTCGTTGATGCCGTCTCCCACCATGGCGACCTTATGCCCTTCCTTTTGGAACCGGGCGACAACGCTGGCTTTGTCCTGCGGCAGAACCTCAGCGATTGCGTCCTTGACCCCGACCTGCGCGCGGATGGCCTCGGCCGTGCGCTTGTTGTCGCCCGTCAGCATGACGACCTGGAGCCCCATCTTCTGGAGCGCCTTGATGGCCGCGGCGCTGGTGGGCTTTACGACGTCGGCCAGGCAGAGCATGCCGAGAAGCTTGCCGTCGGCGGCAAAGTATAGGGGCGTCTTGCCGGCATTGGCCGCCGCCTCGCCCATTCCGGCAAAGTCACCGAGATCGACGCCGTTCTCCCACATCATTTTGGCGTTGCCGCCCAGCAGAGACTGCCCGCCGGCCTTGCCGCGCACGCCCTGGCCTGCGACGGCCTCAAAACTCGAAACGATCTGGGGTTGCATGCCCTCGGCGTCGGCATATTCGATGATGGCCTTCGCCAGCGGATGCTCGCTCGGGCGTTCGAGGGAAGCGGCCACTTTGAGGAGCGTTTCGGGTTCGATGCCCTCGGCCGGCACGACGTCGGTCACCTGCGGGCGACCCTCGGTGACCGTCCCGGTCTTGTCGAGGATGACGGTGTCGACGCTGTGGGCGATTTCTAGGCTCTCGGCCGAACGCATGAGAATGCCGTTTTCGGCTCCCACGCCAGTCCCGACCATAATGGCCGTCGGGGTCGCGAGCCCTAACGCGCAGGGGCAGGAGATTACGAGGACGGCGATGGCCGACGCCAGCGCAAACGAAAAGGGATAGCCGGCGGCCAGCCAGACAATCAAGGTGATGACCGCCAACAAAATGACGATTGGCACAAACACGCCGCTGACCCGGTCGGCCAGCCG
>CASFAP010000019.1 GCA_949292695.1 uncultured Eubacteriales bacterium
CGTGATGCGCCGGCAAGGGAGCGACCGAACCGGTGACGGTATCGTATTTTGTGGGGTGCCAAATGCCCTTGACGCGGATGCGGACCTGCTGGCAAGGGGTCAGGTCTTTGTTGTAGGGCTCGACCGCGTGGGCGACGAAAAGCCAGCGGCGGGGGCCGTCCTGCCGCATCTGGTAAATGAGGTTGTCGCTCAAAGCGCCGTCGCTCCCGCGGAACTCTACGGTGCGCTCGTCGGCCAGCGCCTCGAGCAAGCAGGTCTGCTCAAAGGGAATCGATACGGCGCTCTCATAAAGCGCTTTGCCGCGCGCGGAGGGCTTGGCGTCGGCGAACTTGGGCGCCTCGCCCAGAAAGACGAGTTTTCCGCCGGCCGAGCGGAAGGCCTCGAGCCGCTCGAGGGTCGAAGTGCGCAGGGTCTCGCACCCAGGCACCAAAATGACGTCATATTGCATCTCGCCGACAGCCAGCGGCGCGCCCGGCGCCTTGCAAAGGTCGGGCAGGAGCGATTCCGAGATGAAGTCGAAATCCAGCCCGCCGAAGAGGAGCCAACGCGTCAGGCTGAGGAAATGGTCCTCAAGGCGCCCGCGGGCAAGCGCGGTCTGCTCTTTGGGGCCAAAATGAAGCCAATAGCTCTCGACCGGATGGATGACGCCGATGCGCACCACCGGCTTGCCGCGGGTCAGGGCGGTATTCAGCCGCGCGAAGTGGTCTTCGACATAACCGTACTCTTTGTACCAGGGCGACTGATAGTTGATGGAGGCCGGATAGTCGCGCTTGGATTCCCCCTGCATCGACATCCAGGCCAGATGCGGCACCCGGTGGGTGACCCCTAAGGCCGCCTGCCAGTCGCCGTGGAATTTATGGCCGCGGAAGTCGAAGTCCCAACCGGTGACGCCGTAAATCTCCGACATAACCCCTTCCCTGCCGTATTGGTGGGCGGCCGACTGGGCCTGTTTGGCAGTTTGGAGGTTGATTTCTCCGCTGAGCATATCGATGCCGGGCAACTCGAAGCTCCGGTAGGACCGCATGGCCTCCCCCAGGGCCGAAGTCTGGCTCTCGAGGGTGTCTTCCATCATCATGTGCCCGGTCTGCAAAATACCGTGCTCGGCGCACCATTTGCCGCAGTTGTCGGCAAACGATTCGGTAAAGCGCTGGCAGACGTGATCATGGTAATGGTAGCGCAAGGTCGAAACCTTTTCATCGGGCAGTTCCCAAAACAGTTCGGGCAGGCCGGCCAGGAGATCCTCGCCATAAGCCGCGAAAAAGGTCTCGGGCAGATCGTCGCTCCAGGGCAGAATGGCGTCGTGGTCCCGGTCGTCGGCGTAGTGCAGGGTCGATTTGTGCGAGAATTGGGGCTCGTCGGTAAAGATGGCCGGCACGGCGCCGCCGAACTCTTTGCCGATGCTGGAAAAGTAACGCTCGTGGGTGAGTTCAATGAAGCGGTCGATGGCCTGCTTGTCGAGGGTGTTGACATAGGCCTGGTTGTTGTACCACCCGAGCGCGACGTGCAACTCGCGGTAGGCGTACCAGACTCTGTGCGCCGCCTGCTCGCCAGGTTCCAATTTTCTGTAGGATACTAGATAGCCGTCGGGGGAAAGCTCGACGTCATAGCGCGCCAAAAGAAGGCTCTGCTCCCCTGCGGCACCCGCGGCCTGCGCGTCAGCAATCGTACCGGTGGGCGCGGCCGGGACGCCGGGCGTCTCGCGGGAGGAAAACCGCACAAAGCGGGCCCGGAAGCGCCTTTCTTTCGTGACCAGGCCGCCGGCCGAGCCCGAGGGCCAGCGGTCCTCGTCATATAAACAGGCCCGCATTCCCCTTTTTTTCGCTTCTTCGACGCAAAAGCGGATATAATCCATGAATTCGTCGCTCAAATAGGGCGTCTCAAGCCCGGTGCGGACATGCATATAAAACCCGCCGAAGCCCATCTGCTGGAAGGCCTCGATCTGGCGAACCATTTCGGCCTTATCGAGCTTGCAGTTGAAGGCCCAGAAGGGCGCGCCGCGAAAGCACGCGGGAGCGTTGGCAAAGGTTTCCTTTTCTAAGGCTGGGGACGAATGATCATACAGCATCAAAATTCCTCCTTGATTTGGAATGATTTGAATTGCGCCCGGCCTCTTACCAAGGCCGGTTTGTAAATTCAGAAGCGCCCTGTTCGCGCCATGGCAAAGGCGCCAGGTTGCCCTTTTGGGGCGGCCAGACTGTTTTTACTTTATGGCCATTATAAAAAACGCCGGAACCATTTGCAAGGACTTTTTGTGCAAAATCACTGTCCTTATTTTTTGAGTTTGGACCATTTAAAAACAAATTATAAACATTCTCGAACGATACTTGACAGAAGCACCCGCTGTGCTATAATCTCTAACAGTATTAGCGATTGGAGGTAGTAAATTGGATTATTCCCAAGCGGCATCGGAATTCATGCGCAAGGCCTTTTTGCTGTTTCGCACCAAGACCCAACAAAAATTGGGGCAATTCACCCAGGGCGAATGTTTTGTGCTGAACCATCTGCTCTTTTCTCGCCAACCGGTCTCACCGCATGCGTTGGCCGAATCCTTAGGCGTCAGCTCGGCCCGCATCGCCGCGCTCCTCAACGCGCTCGAGGGCAAAGGTATGATTGTGCGCCAGAGCGTTGCAGGTGATAAGCGCCGGGTGCTCGTCTCGATCACCGATTCAGGCAGGCAAAAGGCGCAAAACGGGCTCGATAACCTGCGCGATGAACTAGGAAGAATCTTCGCACAACTCGGCGAGGCCGACACACAGGAATATCTGCGCATCACCGGCCGTATTTTAGAAATTGCGGCGCGCAATTAACAGAAAGGAACCCTGAGTTATGCTGGTTTTAAAAGACATACATAAAGAATATCTTTCGGGGGAAAATGCAGTGCAGGCGCTTCGCGGCGTCAGCATCGCCTTTCGCCGCAACGAGTTCGTCTCGATTTTGGGCCCTTCGGGGTGCGGAAAGACGACGATGCTCAACATCATCGGCGGACTCGACCGCTACACGAGCGGCGACCTTGTCATCGACGGCGTTTCGACCAAGCAATACAAAGACGGCGACTGGGACCTCTACCGCAACCGCTCGATCGGCTTTGTCTTCCAGAGCTACCACCTCATCCCCCACCAGACGCTGCTCTCAAACGTCGAGCTGGCTTTGACCCTTTCGGGCGTCTCCAAGGCCGAACGCCGGGCCCGGGCCGAGGAAGTGCTGGCCAAGGTCGGCCTTTCCGACCAGCTCCACAAAAAACCCAATCAGATGTCGGGCGGGCAGATGCAACGCGTGGCCATCGCGCGGGCGCTGGTCAACAACCCGGAAATCCTCTTGGCCGACGAGCCGACCGGCGCGCTCGACTCTGAAACAAGC
>CASFAP010000020.1 GCA_949292695.1 uncultured Eubacteriales bacterium
AATCAAGAGCCTTTTCAAAAGTTTTTAAATTGTTAATATTTGACTGCAAAGACTTTGGCAAAACAAAGGAAACAGCACCTGGTACGATTTCAAAGCGCACCCGTTTGCTGTGAATGATTTCGCCGTCTAGATTGATTGGAATCGGCGCATCGGCTTCGATTTCCATGCTGTAGCAACTCCGATACGTGCAGGCCGGATGCGATAGATGCGCCCCATGCGAGTACTTGCCTAAAAACGGGATTGCCCGCGCACGCGACATCTGCGCAACAATCAAGCTTTCCAGCTTGCCGTCAGCCGGATTCGCATCGGGCGCACTGCAAAAATTTCCGCCGTAAAAGGGCGCGTTGGCGCAGGTTGCAAATAAGCATCGTTTCTCCGCGACAAAAACATCGTCTAGACTGATGCGAATCTGAACGCCCAACTTCCGAAAAAATGTGCGAGCAATCGAAAGATAGTAGGTCATCTTGCCCGAAATAAGCGGCCAATTTTTAAAAAGTCTCATGTCGTCAGCCACCATAGCATCCATTCCAGCCGAGCACTGGTTGAGGCAATAACGATCCCCGACCCGGATCAAGTCGAGCCGCACCGGCGTCCCTTCTAATTGGTCATCAATTTTTGCAAAGGGTTCTTTTGCGCCAAAAAACTTTAAAAAGTCATTGGCCGATCCGCAGGGAATGACGCCGAGCGACACATCCTCTGCGCCGACCATACCGTTGAGGACCTCATAGACCGTCCCTTCCCCGCCGCAGGCGAAAATCCAAACCGGCGCGCCGGCTCTAGCCTCGGCCGCAGAAATTTCCTCTGCTTGGCCGGGCCGCTCAGTGACATAGATTTTATAATTTCCAAGCCGGGCCGAAAAGTAATCTTCAATCATCGGGACAATCCAGTCCCGGCCGTTTCCCTTGCCGGCAACAGGATTCACAATAAACACATAGCGCACCGTTTATTCCGCCTTCCCTTTAAAATAACAAAAAAGTTGGCACGCGATCATGCCGTTGTATAGTTTTCGACGTTTGTCAGCCGGCCGCCCAAAAAACGATTCAAATGCATCGTCTGGGCTTAGGATAAAATACTTTTTCCCGGCCTGCGCAGTCAAGCACTTCCCCATTTCGCAGTACAGCGCTTCCGCCGCTTGCACATCCAGCATTCGTTCGCCGTAAGGCGGATTGGTCACGAGGGTCATGCGCCCTTCCGGCAAGTGAAATTCCGCAAACGGGGCCTGCCTAACCTTTATGTAAGAGGACACTCCCGCCTTTTTTGCATTTTCCCGCGTCAGTTCGATCGCTTTGTTATCGATATCCGAACCGTAGGCGCAAAATGAAATTCCGTGCTGGATGAGATCCTGCGCCCGCATGCGTTCAGTTTGCCATACCTTTGCAGGCACAAAGGAATATCGTTCGGCCGCAAAAGCCCGGCGCAACCCCGGCGCGATCTTGGCGGCCATCATAGCCGCCTCAATCAGGATAGTGCCGGAACCGCAGAAAGGGTCATATAGTTGCGTGTCGGGATAAATCCGAGCTAAATCGCAGATGGTAGCGGCCAGCGTTTCTTTCAGCGGCGCCTCGTTGGCATTGCGGCGGTAGCCGCGTTTATGAAGCCCTTCGCCCGATGTATCGAGCATCAGGGTGACGTGATTCTTCAAGATCGAAAAACGCACGCGCAGTTGAACGCCGGTCTCGCAAAACCAAGTGATCCTATACGCTTTTTTGAGGCGTTCCACAATGGCCTTTTTGATGATCGACTGGCAGTCTGGGATGCTATGAAGCTGAGAGTGCAAGCTCCATCCCTTGACCGGAAAGGCATCCTCTCTGCCGATAAAATTTTCCCAAGGAAGCGCCGTTACACCGTCAAACAGCGCCACAAAACTATCGGCCTCAAACTCGCCGACGTTGATTAAAATCCGTTCTGCAAAGCGCGAATTGATATTGGCCCGCGCCAAGGCCTCAAAGCCGCCGGTAAACAAGACCCGACCATTTTGCGCCTCGACACCGCCCAGCTCCATGCGGCGCAATTCATCGCCTAAAACGCCCTCCGTTCCAAACAGACAGGGCGCAATGTATTTGAACTGTTCCATTTAGTTTCCTTCCAAAACAATGCTCGCATGCCTCGTCACATGGCAACCGATGTTGACCGCCACCGGCAGGCCGGCGATATGGGTCGCCGCCTGTTCGATATTGACTGCCAGCGCCGTCGTAGCGCCGCCGAACCCCTGCGGACCGATGCCGAGTTCGTTGATTTTTGAAAGCAACTCAGCCTCCAGTGCGGCGTAAACAGGATCGGCATTACGGACACTGACATCCCGGCAAAGGGCAATTTTCGCCAGCAAGGCGCATTGCTCAAAGTCGCCGCCGATCCCGACGCCAACCACCATTGGCGGGCAAGGGTTGCTTCCGGCCTGGCGGACGATCTCGAGCACCGCGTCCACAACGCCCTGCCTACCTGCCGCCGGCGTCAACATGCGGATGCCACTCATATTCTCGCTTCCAAAGCCTTTGGGCGCGACCGTAATTCGGATCTGCTCGCCGTCGACGATCCGTGTATGGATAACAGCCGGGGTATTATCACCCGAATTGACCCGTTCCAGCGGATCCGATACGACGGAAAGTCGCAACAGGCCTTCCAAATACCCCTTGCGCACCCCTGCTTGCACAGCCGCTTCCAGGGGACCGCCCGTCAAATGCAGGTCTTGTCCCACCTCTAAAAAGACGACGGCCATGCCGGTATCCTGGCAGACCGGAATTGCCTTTTCCTTTGCAACCGCGATGTTTGTTTGAAGATCTTTTAAAATCGATCGGCCTAAAGGATCCGTTTCAGTTTGGGCGGCTTGCGATAGTGTGCCGACGAGCGCGTCCGGCAAAACGCGATTGGCCTGAATGCTCAACTTGGCAACCGCTTCGGTGATGCGAGACACGGACAGTTCCTTCATCCAGCGTCCTCCCTTTTAAGAAAAACGGCAGACCATCGTCTGCCGCTTTTGCGTTTTGTTTATCGGACGCCAGAACCGCGTTTCGGCCTGCGGACATCCGCATTTTTGCGCTTTAAATCCGACATTTTTTCGTCGCTCGTCTGCTTGAATTTGCTCATCATATCCTCAAAGGAGGACGATTCATTCCTGCGCGCCGTCCAGACAAATGAGTTGTCCGGCTTTGGCGGCTGGTGCGGCGCCCTGCGCTCGGGGCGCTTTTGTTCCATCGCCCGTTTGATACTCAAGCTGATTTTGCCATCATCGCTGATGTTCAAGACCTTCATCTTGACAACTTCATTTTCTTTGACAAAATCGCGTATTTCGTTCACATAAGTCTGGGCGACCTCGGAAATGTGCACCATTCCCGTCTTGCCCTCACCTAAATCGACAAAAACGCCGAAATTAGTAATGCCAGTGACCTTCCCCTCGACAATGTCTCCTACCGCCAATTGCATAAACGACCGAATTCCTCCTTGGTTTCTTTCGATAAAACAGAGCCCTTAATTGCCCGAAAGGTCGATAAAGACCTGTTCATCCGCATATACATATCCCAGTCGTTCTCTGGCCGCCTTTTCGATTACATCCTCTTCCGTCCCGTTTTCCAACAGACGCATTAATTCATCGACCTCGAGCGTTAATTCGTTGATCCGATCCTGCTTCTCCGCAACCTGTTTGCGGCTCTGAATCAGCTCAACTTGCAAAGTGCCCAAAAGGACGATGCTGTAAATCGAAAAGGCCAAAAGCAAAAGCCGCAAAATTATGCTTTTTTTCTGTTTTTGCCTTTTTGCCATCGACGTCTCCCATCCTTAACATTTTTTGTGGTGCTGTCAGGTTGATTATACACCATCTCTCCCTTAGGTTTCAAGCCTTTTTTCGCAACTTTTCCAAGATTTTTAAAGAATTTTTTATGGCCTTGCGCCACTTCTCGCCAACATCGTTCAGAAACGCGTAAAATCGGTGAAGTAAGTCGAAAGCCTTGCGCCTGCATCGAATGATAAATCGGACGACCGGGCGAAACATTTTTAAAAATAGGACAGATAACGTCAACCGGCACAAGGCAAAGCCGGCCACCATTCCTAATAAAATATAACTTCTGATTTTACCGTTACTTTGCGTCAGCAAAAAGCAAAACGTAACGACAGCGCAGACGGCCCAAAAAAACAAATCCTGCAAAAATACAGCCAACGTGCTGAATCGATGCTCGAGCCGCAACAAGCGAAAAAGATCGTAAAACATGCATAAAATCGCGCCGAGCAACATGGAGATTCCAAAGGATATGGTTTGATCCGCTACATTGATTTCCCACATAGGCCGTCACTGAAACAGTTTCTTAAAAAATCCGGCCGATGACTTGTGATCGGTCGTATACACAAGCGCAAAGACGTTGCCATCCATGGATATCTCGCCGTTTTCAACGTTAAATTTGCTGATATGTAATCCCGAACCGCGTATCGTCAGGCCACCTAACTCGGTCGATAAAATTACCGACTCTTCATCGAAGCTTTCGACCTCCAATACGCCTGTCAGCATCAATCGTTTTCGGTCCTCTAATATGACATTGTGCGGCATCGCCCTGCGTTCTTCGGCCATCGGGTCATCCCCCTTTTGTTTCTTACTTTATCGTATGAAACAAAGCCGAAATCTATGCCTTTAGTCGAGAATACGGAACAGCTCGTCCGCCTCCTCTTTCCGAACGGTCTCACTGACACGGAGCACCTGTGCGCGCACCGTGCGGGCACCAAATGCAATTTCAAGTGTGTCACCCACCTTGACGTCATACGATGCACGTGCGGGTTTTCCGTTCACAAGCACCCGTCCGGCATCGCAGGCCTCGTTGGCAACCGTGCGGCGTTTGATCAACCGCGAAACTTTTAAATATTTATCCAACCTCATAAATTCCTCCAAAAAAGGCTATAATCAACTATAAGATTACCATTTCGTAAAACGGGCTCAATAAATTTGAAACAAAAATAGTTGATTTATGCTGAACTTGAAATTCAGATGCCAATCGGTTTTATTTGTTCGAGTTCCCTTGGAACTGCACGGCGGTAAGCAGTTTATCCCTCACGCAAAGCACTCCAGCTATGGGCCGTTATTGCATGCAAAATTTATTATTGTTTGGCAAAACAACTTCCGTACTTAATTCTAATTGTAAAAATAAAAGCCGTCCAAAAGACGGCGTTTATTTCACTTATTTTGCTACAGCATCCTTGAACGCTTTACCAGCTTTGAAAACCGGAGCTTTCGAAGCCGCAATTTGAATGGTCTGCTTGGTCTGCGGATTGATGCCGGTACGAGCGCCGCGCTCACGGACCTCAAAGGTACCAAAGCCAACGAGTTGAACCTTTTCGCCCTTCTTAAGCTCTGCAACAACCGTATCGAGGAAAGCGGCCAGCGCCTTGTCAGCGTCCTTCTTGGCAATACCAGCTTTCTCTGCCATTGCTGCAACTAGTTCGGTCTTGTTCATGATATTGTCCTCCTTATATTTATTTCCAATAAGCGTAGCCGCTTAATTGAAATCACTTTTGTTTGGCCTTCTGCCAAAGTTGATCGAGCGCATCGAGCGTACACGCAGGCATGTCCCACCCGAGCGCATCCGCTTCCTGTTCAACCGCCTCAAATCGGCCGATAAATTTATCGGTCGCGGCCTGCAAAGCCTCTTCACAGTCGATTTTTAAAAACCTGGAAAGATTCACAACTGAAAAAAGCAAATCGCCGAGTTCTTCTTTTTGCCTTTCCCGGTTATCCTGTTCAAGTGCCGCAGATAATTCATCCAACTCTTCGGATATCTTGCCCATCGGACCAGATGCCGAAGGCCAGTCAAACCCTGCCTTGGAGGCGCGTTTTTGCACCTTTGCGGCCCGCATCAGCGCTGGGAAGGCGGCCGGGACACTTTTAAGCGTATCTGTATATGTTTTTTGAGATTTTTCAACGCGTTTGATTTGATCCCACTGATCCAGGACTGCATCAGAAGTTTTTGCAACGGTATCGCCAAAAACATGTGGATGCCGGAGAATAAGCTTTCGGCAGATTCCATCTACAACATCGGCAAAACAAAAAGAATCGGCCTCCTGGGCGATCTGCGCATGAAACACAACCTGCAATAGCAAGTCTCCCAGCTCTTCGCAGAGCACGGCCTCATCGCCGCGATCGATTCCGTCTGCGACCTCATAGGCCTCTTCCAGGACGTTATTGCGAATCGTTCGGTGATCCTGCTCACGATCCCACGGGCAACCGTCCGGCGCACGCAAGCGGCGCATGATTTCCAAAAGATCCTCTAAACGATAGGGTTCCTTGCGATCAGCTAACATTATATTTACCATAAAAACACCTAAAAATCAATAGTCATTTTCCCGAAAATACAGATTATTACGAAAAAAACCCGGTTTTTTTCCATATTTTAGAAGATCATCGTAATATTTTACATTTTTTTAATACTTTTGCGATCTTTTCGCCCTTCGGCAAGGTCAGGATATCGTCTTCGGTAAAGGCGCGGAACAGGATAAGGCATACCACATAAACCACCCCTGCAACGCCAATGGCGATCAAGGTGAAGAGGCTTCCCTCTCCCAGCAGGTGCACAACTGCAAAGGCGGCAATAGCACAAATTAGCGCCGAAATCAATGGCTTACCGAGTGCAGAAAACAGATTCGGACGAACGCCGGAATATTTGATAATGCAAACGAGATTTGCCATGGAAATATAGACATAACAACAAAGCGTTCCGATCGGGGCGCCCATGATATTGATTTCCGGGATGCCGACTAAGATCAGATTGACAATGATTTTTATCGACGCGCCGACGGCGATATTCCGCACCGGAATTCGCTCTTTGCCAATGGCCTGGAGCATATTTGTCATGGGAGACATCAGACCGGCGAAGAGCGACGCCAACCCCAAGACCGCCAAAAGCGGCGTCCCGATTGTAACTGCGCCGGGACGATCATAGAGCAATTCCATAATGGGGCCGGCCAGCGCCGTAATGCCGATGCCGGCTGGCATGGCAATGAGCGCTGTTGTGCGGATCATGGTTTCGACGTTGGTCTTGATTCCCCTTTGGTCCCGCTGGGTCCAGGAGGTTGCCAGCACCGGCAAAGCGCTGACGCCCAAAACGGATGTAATGGTGGGGATCAAATTGAAGATGGTGTAGGCATATTGATAACAGCCATACAAGAAGTTCGGGATATCGTCGTTGGTCATGCCGGCGGTAAAATACGCGCCATAGGCGTTATTGAGGATATCGGCGTGGGAATCGACCACGCGGCCGAGTTGCCATTGCACCATCGTCACATCGATGAGACTGGCGATATTTGTAACCAAAGAGCCAAGCACGACCGGGATTGCGATGGCGATTAGCCGCCGCAGGGTTTTGCGCTGGCTGAGCGCGCGTGGCGCGTCATAATATTCCTGCGGTGAAATCTGGTCGCCGGTCCGGCGATGCCGGATGATGAGATAAAGAGCGCCGAAGACCGTACCAAGGGTAATGCCGAGCATAGCGCCGGCCGCCGCGTAGGAGGCCGATTCCAGCGTCACGCCGCCATAGTATTTTATGATGGCATAGGCGAATCCGTATCCGAGCACCAGTTTGCCAAGGGCCTCAATAATGCTCGATACCGCAGTGGGATACATATTCCGAAGGCCCTCATAATAACCGCGGTAGGCCGACATAATGCAACAAAAGAATATCGAGGGCAAGATCATAAAAATGCTGGGGGCGGCGCCGTAATTGCCGGTCACGTGCAGGAAGGGATAGATAAGGGCCAACATGACGAGCGAACCGGTAAGGCCTGTGATAAAGAAGGCCTTTTTGGCCACACGCAGAGTCTGACGGACGTCTTTATAACGCTGTATGGCAATTTGCTCCGCCACAATGCGGGAAACCGCAATGGGAAGACCGGCCATAGCCAGAGCGTAAATCGGCAAATAAAGGTTGTAGGCCGTCGTAAAATAGCCCATTCCCGACTCGTCAATCAAATTGCCGAGCGGAATTTTAAAGATCGCGCCGATCACTTTTACAAGCGCTGTCGAGACGACCATAATGATGGCGCCATAGACAAAGCTTTGCTGTTTGCGTTTGGTTTTAGGCATCTATTCACACAACCCAACTTTTTATTTCCAGCGCGCCTCAGGGCTCCAACGCCGCTTCAAGGCAAGAAAGCGTCATTTCGAACAAATCTGCTGATTGTATTTCATTCATCTCGCGATAATCTTCAATTGCCGCTTCCCCGGCGTCATCAGAAATTTTGCGGAGCGCAAAAAAAGGAATTCCGGCCAAATGCGCGACAGCGACCACAGCGGCCGACTCCATATCGCAGGCGACGGCGCCGAATTGATTGGCCAAAAAATCCCGGCGGGCGGGGTCATTCACAAAACAATCCCCCGTCACTATTGTTCCCTTTATCAAAAATGGATAACATCGGCAGATGCGCGATAGCCAGGTTGGGTCTGCTTCATAAATATAAGTTTGCCCCGGTTTTTCGCAAGGGGCATAACCGAGACTAGTCAAATCAAAATCATGCTCGATATAGCGCGTGCCGACGACAAAATCACCCCTCGCGACCGAAGACAGTCCGCCCGACAAACCAAAGTTGACCAGGCAGTCGCAACCTTCCGCTACAAGGGCCATCGCGGCCGCCGCGGCATTGACCTTGCCGATACCGCACAAAAGCGTATGCACCTCGATTTCACGCCCTTGATTTTGAAACCGAAACCGATGGCCCTGCCGAAAGACGTTCGCATCCGGCACCATGCTCAATACTTTTTGACGCTTTAAAACGGGAGCGTATTCATCATCGTCAGCAATGACGATCCCGATGCGATAACACTCTTGCAAACAAATCCCCCCGGCTTGTCCAAACGGATAAGAAAAAAACGGCTGTGGCCGTTTTTTCAAATTAGAGCTTACTCCGCGGCTTGCTCAGACGCCTCTGCCGCGCCCGCTTGCACCGACGCGCCGCAAAAACTGCAATACATAGCGCCGGTTTGCAGTGCCGCACCGCAATGTGCGCAAAGCGTTTTACCTTTCATTTTCAGGATCTGGTCCTTGAGCGAGGCGAGTTTTTCCTGTTTTACACGAATTTCTTCGATGAGGGCCGCGATACTATCGCCATGGTCGACATGATTCTGCTGGCCGTCAAAGACTAGACGGCCAAGGGTTTCAAAATCCTTCGACAATTTGGATTCCATCGAGGCGGCCTCAAATTTCAGCTTTTGCACCGAGACGACTTCATTTGTTTTTTTGCTGGCGACGTCAAACGCCTCTTTTGCCTTATTGACTACTTCGTCAAAGAATTCCATCTCTGCCACCCTTTCTTTTGCCCGAATCGCGGGTATAGTTTTATTTACCAATTATACTACCAAATTATGAACTTTTCAAGAAAAGCGTTCGATCTTAAAATTGCTACTCTTGGAAGAAGGAAGAAGTGAGTATAGATTCCTTACGATTCGTCTTGCGCGATAAATTCACGCAAGAGTGAGTTCTTTGGCACCAGGCCTGGATCAATCGCATGGAATTTTTCAAGCGCATGGGCAGTTCGCATGACGTATTCATAGTTTTCCGTTTTCGGGTCCACTGCATGCATCATCGGGAGCACGATATCCCGAAAAACGGCGGGTTCATAACGAATGAGGGTTGAGAACTGATAATCAGCCGTATCCTTAAAGCAGTAAAGATATTTTTCTTCCCCCGCGACGACGCCGGTCCACATTTTCATCGTGCTTTCAATATCCGACCCACGGTAAACTGCATCGCGCGAGATGCGGCGCACCAAGCGCATCTGCCGGCTGGAAAGCGCAAGGCTACCATCGGAGAAAAAGATTTTGTCGTTGACGCTGATGTAAATGCGGAAGAGATTCTCGGCCGGCAGATTCTCGTAAATATGGGGGTTTAAGGCGTGCAGGCCCTCGACGACGACAATGCCTCCATTTTCAATGCTAATTCGCCGGGTCTGCTTCGACCGGCGCTTCGTCATAAAATCGAAAATAGGCATATCGCTGACTCCGTTTTGGCAAAGCTCTGCAAAGCAGGTTCTGATCGTTTCAAGGTCAAGCGCATGAACCGATTCAATGTCGCGTTCGCCATTCGGCAGGCGCGGAACAGCGTCGTCCTCCGCATAAAAATCGTCAAGCGAGACGACCTGCGCGGGCCTGCCCATTGCAGTCAGGTGCTGGCAAAGGATGTGTGCCGTCGTCGTTTTCCCCGAGCCGGAAGGGCCGGCCAACAAAATAATTTTATAAGCGTCGTGCGCGCGAATCAAGTCGCAAAGCGCGTCGATCTCGCGATAATAAACCGCTTCCGATTCGGAAATCAATCCCGGCAAATCATCTTCAATCTGCCGATTGATTTCTCTGACCGTATTTATGGTAAAATGCATGGATACCAACCTTCCTCGCGCTGATTTCAGAAAAGCGCGAAATGTATTCATAAGGATATTTAAAATTGAAAATCCGTTCGATAAAATCTCCGCCCGGTTGCCGCAATTTTGTGACCGCCGAGGCGCCACACGCCAATATTGTATGGGTCTCATCCATGATATATACATTATAGAGCCCCTCAAAGCCCGGCTTGGCATAACCGACGTTTTCAAGGTTCCCGACCGTCTTGCTCTGGCGATACATATAGTACGGCAAGATGCCGGCCTGCCGCAAAGCCTTGTTTGCGTAGCGTGTCATTTCGGCGGCCATCTGACCTGTTTTAAAATCAGGCAGAGCGCCGCTTAGCTGTAGGCGCGAGGCGCGTTTCATCGAAAGGGCGTGGACCGTCACGTTTTCCGGGTCCAACGAAATGATTTGCGACAGTGTCTGGCGAAAGCGATCGGGCGTATCCCCGGGCAGTCCGGCGATCAGGTCCATGTTGATATTGGTAAATCCCGTCTCCCGCGCAAGATAAAAGGCTTCGAGTGTTTGTTCAGGCGTGTGCCTGCGGCCTATGACCTCGAGCACTTCCCGGTTCATGGTTTGCGGATTGATGCTGATGCGGGTGGCGCCGCCTTTTAAAATCGCCTCTAGTTTATCTGGTGTTATGGTGTCAGGCCGGCCGGCCTCAACAGTGTATTCTCGCAGGTGCGATAAATCAAAGGCTTCTCTGACCGTTGCCATAATCCCTTTTAGTTGCGTAGCACTCAGCGTCGTCGGCGTGCCGCCTCCGATATAAACCGTTTCGAGCCGCAAGCCTAGCTCGGCCGCGATGCGCCCGGTTTGACGCAATTCCTCACACAACAGTTCAACATATTTGGGGATCAATTTTTTGGCCTGTGCGACCGAGTGAGAGACAAAAGAACAATAGGCGCAACGCGAGGGACAAAAGGGCACTGACAGATAAAGGCTGAAGGAATCATTCCGCGAAAGTGAAAGGATTTTAGCCTCGGTTTGCATGGTAGCAGAGCAAAGCTCGATTTTTTCCGGGGCAACCAAAAGCTGGTCTGCAAAATAGCGTTCAGCCGCGGCTTCACCCTCGGATTTTGCGAGCCGGCTGAAAAGCTTGGCGGGCCGCACGCCGGTCAAAATCCCCCACTGGGGCCGGTAACCGGTCAAATCGACAAAACATCGAAACAGCAAAACGGCCAATATTCGTTCGGATTCCTTCTCCCAATCGGGATTCTCCCTCGAAAGAGTTCCCTTATGTATCAAATGCTGGCCTGAGAGAAAAAGTTCCGCAATTAGCGTCGTTTCAGTAGAATTCTGTTCTAGTATTGTCAAGGCCGCAGGTTCGGATTTGACGATTTCTGTCGAAAAAACGATTTTTTCAAAGGGCAAAAAGATGCGGCAAAGCTTTTCAAGTTCATACTGAAAGTTGTGCCCAACCGTTGCTAAAATCATAGATTCACCTGCAAATAAGGGTTTTGTTTGCGTTCAATCTCGAGTGTCGAGGCCGGACCATGACCGGGCAGGACGTTCCAATTCCCGTTCAAGGCGGCTAATTTTTGAAGGGAATCCATTAACATCCCATAATCCCCCGTCGGGAAATCATAGCGGCCCATGCTATTTTGAAAGAGGGTATCGCCGCTGAAAAGGCAATCGTCACAAAGATAGGAAACCGAACCGATGGTGTGGCCAGGCGTGGCAATGATGCGAAAAAGCAAGTCCCCGATTTGAAGATTATCGCCGTCCGAAAGCAGACGGTCGGCCCGGCACGGCGTTTGGCTCAGGCCATAATAAGCGGCCATGCTGGCTTGCGGGTCAAAAAGGCCAACGGCATCCTCTTTAGAAATGGCTATACGCGCCTGCCAAGCCTGCTTTAAAGCGGCGGTGCCGAGGATATGGTCAAAATGACGATGCGTTAAAAGGACGCACTTTTCCTTTGAGTGCGTCCGGGCCGCAAAGTCGGCCAACGCAGGGGTAAATTCACCCGGATCGATAACAACTGCCGCCTCATCGGATTCGATGAGGTAGCAGTTTTCCTGCAATTCTCCGAGAACTAAAGTTGATCGTTTCATGGTTTCCTCCAAAGGTCCGTATCAAGCGAGATGGTAATTGGCCCATCCGCCACAAGATCAATTTCCATCGCCGCGCCAAAGGACCCGGTTTGCACATCTTTGACGCCAAGCAATTTTAATTCCTCGCAAAATCGCAGATACAGCGCATTTGCTCCATGCGGCTCCTTTGCTTGCGCAAAAGACGGCCGGTTGCCTTTACGCGTATCCGCGCACAAGGTGAAATTCGAGACAACCAACGCGCCGGCGCCGGTATCAAGCAGGGAAAGATTCATCTTATCATTTTCATCGCTGAGCACTCGCAAGTTAGCCACCTTTCGGGCCAAAAGCTTTGCTTCAGCCTCTGTATCTGACGCATGAACCCCCAGCAAAACGAAAAAGCCGGCTCCAATTTCGCCGGTGCATGTTCCTTCCGCCCAAACAGCGGCGCGGCGAACCCGTTGCACAATCGTTTTCATAAAAATCTCCTTTTAGGCCGTCTGGGCTTCATAGCAAGCTGAGCTTTCGCCCCGATGCATTCGGCCACATCCTTGGCGAGCTTTTGGGCCGCCTGGGCCCATACTAAGCCGAGCCCTCGCCCCGATGCATTCGGCCACATCTTTGGCGAGCTTTTGGGCCGCCTGGGCCCATACTAAGCCGAGCCCTCGCCCCGAAGCATTCGGGCATATCTTTGGCGAGCTTTTAGGTCGCCCAATCCTCATAAACCGGGCTTTCTCCCAAGGTATTAGCCGGAGATGTTGCCGTTACTTTGACCGTACAAACTCAGACAGGCCTCACCCGCTCTCCGCAAAACACCTGGCCGAGTGTTCTGGAAGCGTTGATGACATTTGAAGCGGCGGAACAAAAATGCCGTAAAAACCCGATTATTGATTGATACGCTCGACGCTGAAAACACCATGCAATTTTGATAAGCGGGCCATGATGCTATTTAGGTGCTCAAGGCTTTCAATGCTCAAGGTTACGACAATCACGCAGTTCCCGCCCTTGACCTGGCGGGCGTTGATAGCGTGGATGGCGACCCGCATATTATAGAGCGCCGAAGTGACGTCAACCAAAAAGCCATCGTGATCGATGCCGGTGATCTGGAGGGTTGAGGTAAAGGATTCCTTATAGTTGCCCGACCAGTGAGCGCTGACCCAGCGCTCGGGTTCTTCAGATTCGAGGATATTTTTAGGAACGTTATTGCAGTCGCGCTTATGGATGGAAACGCCGTGCCCGCGGGTGATGAAGCCGATGATTTCATCGCCCGGAAGGGGTGCGCAACACTTGGAGAACTTAATGAGGCAATTATCAATCCCATCGATGACCACGCCCTCAGAGGAGTGTTTTTGTTGCGTTTGGATAAGGTCTTCGGGTTCGGGCGGATTGGTAGTCTTGACAAGTTTATTATACTCCTCTTTGATACGAGGTATAATCTTAGAGACCAGAATACCGCCGTAACCGATTGCGGCGTAAAAGTCGTCCAGGGTTGGGCAATGCTGGCGGTGGGCAATATTGGTCAAGAACTCCAACATTTCGGCCTCCGGGAGAACAATGCCATTTCGTTTGAAGTCGCGTTCCAGATCTCGCTTGCCGGTCTCGATATTTTCGGCCCTACGCTCGCGTTTGAACCAAGTGCGGATCTTTGTCTTGGCCTGATTGGTGACCGCGATGTTAATCCAATCGCGACTGGGGCCGTGGCCGGGTTGATTTGTCGTTAAAATCTCAATGATTTCTCCGGTTTTAATTTCATGATTGAGCGGTACGATGCGGCCGTCAACTTTCGCGCCGACCATGCGGATACCGACCTCGGAATGAATGGCGAAGGCGAAGTCGATGACCGTCGCCCCGACCGGCAGGTTGATGACATCCCCTTTCGGTGTGACGGCGAAGACATCCTCCTGCGAAAGATCTGTTTTAATGGCTTGAATGATGGAGGCACCGTCTTCAGTTTCAGACTGGCTACTTTCAAGGATCTGCCGAATCCAGGCCAAGCGCTTTTCCATCTTTTGGTCGGTGCCTTGAATTCCCTCTTTATACTTCCAATGCGCCGCGACGCCGTATTCGGCGGTATGGTGCATTTCCCAAGTGCGAATTTGAATTTCAAAGGGGATACCGTCGCGGCCGATCACCGTCGTATGAAGGGACTGATACATATTCGGTTTCGGGGTAGAGATATAATCCTTGAACCGTCCAGGGATGGGGCGGAACATATCGTGCATAATGCCGAGGACGTTATAGCAGTCGGTCACGGTATCAGTGATGACACGGATGGCATATATGTCATAAATTTCATCAAAGTCCTTACCTTGCACATACATCTTCCGATAAATGCCATGGATGGACTTGACCCGGCCTTCCAGGTGAAATTGGACGTTCGGCAGATCGTGTTTTAGGCGTTCCTCAATCTTGTGACTGATATTTTTCAAAATTTCTTCGCGGTAAGGCTTTCGCACGCGAAGCGACTGCTCAATTTCGTGATAAGCGATGGGGTCAAGGTGGGCGATGGCCAGATCTTCGAGCTCTTCCTTCATGGCCCGGATTCCGAGGCGATGCGCAATCGGCGCATAAACCTCCAATGTCTCAAGGGATTTATCGCGCTGTTTTTGCTCCGGCAGGGCGTCCAGCGTTCGCATATTATGCAGGCGGTCAGCCAATTTGATGATCATGACGCGAATGTCCCTGGCCATGGCGATCAGCATTTTCCGGAGGTTTTCCCCCTGTTGCTGTTCTTTAGTAGAAAAAGAGATGCGACCCATTTTTGTAACGCCATCGACTAAAAGCGCGACATCTTTTCCGAACTCCTTTTCAATTTCTTCGAGGGTGACATCGGTATCCTCGACGACATCGTGCAGTAGTGCGGCCGCGATGGCCTCGCTGTCTAGCCCTAACTGGACAATAATCTTTGCAACCGAATAGGGATGGAGATAGAACTCCTCTTTGGAGGAGCGCAGTTGCCCCTTGTGCGCGGTGACGCACCGCTCAAAAGCGCGGCGAACCAAATCATAATCGTAGTTCCCGCCCTGGCTTTTCATAAGATCGGCAAGGGCAGAATAGTTGTTTTCATATTCAGCGCACAACTGCATCTACTCACCCCCGTTTGAGTTTTTGAAGAATTCTGGAAGATTCAAGGTCTTTCTTTTCAAGTGTTCGGACACCTTTGATTGTATAAGCCGCCCCTGAGCCCGAAAGCTCAGCCAACCCAAACTCTAAAAGAACCCGAATGGCAACTTGCAGTTTCCCATAAGGCAGTTGGGAGATAAAGATTGCGTTTTGCCGCGCGAGCAAACGCGGTCCGGTCATCAAATCGCGATATAATAAGGCAATTTCTTCCCTCGTCGGGATAAGATCCGTATAGTCGCCAGGTAGGCCGCGGCAAAAACATTCATAACGGTCGGACTGGGACAAAAGCATTTCCTGATCGACGCCTGAAGCCCGGATTTCATGCACTTGGATCGACAAAAGTGTTTCCCCTTCATAATCGTTGAGGCCAAGCGAAACAGCCAGATCGACGACATCTCCTGCATTAAAGGCAAAGGTTTGGGGCTGAACACCAAAACAAATCGCGCGAAAATATACGTCCCCCTTAGCACAAAGCAGACGAAGATGTTTTCCTGCGCCGACAGAGGTTATTTTCTCCAACCGAACGCCAAAAATCCCAAACAGGGGCCTTGGATTTCCGACGCCGAAGGGTGCGAGTTGCACCACAGCCTGAGCGAGCTCAACCGAAAGTGCGGCCGGATTCAGGCGGCAGTCAAGGTGAACCTGGGCGAAAACACGCGCGCCTTGCATTGCCCACGCATTCACTGCCCGACGGAAATCCTCGATTTTTTCAGCCCGCAAAGTGACGCCGGCGGCCAAAGCATGGCCACCGAATTTTAAGGTGAATTCCTGCGCGGCCGAGATTGCATCAAACAGCGAAAACCCCGCAATGCTACGCCCTGAACCGGTGGCGATCTCGCCGCGCAAGGCGCAGATGATGACGGGGCGACCATATCGTTCAACCAGTTTTGAGGCGGCAATGCCGATGATGCCCGGTTGCCACCCCTCTTTGGCAACGACGATTACGCGGTCGTAAAACAGGCGGTCTTTTTCAATCAGTTCTACTGCTTCCAAAACAATATCCTGCTCCAGCTGTTGCCGCTGAAGATTCTCGGCATGCAATTCACGAGCGAGGTGCTTTGCACCCTGAAAACGCGTGGCAGTCAACAATTCGACGGCCCGACGGGCGCTCCCCATCCTGCCGGCGGCATTTAGCCGCGGCGCGATGGAAAAGGTGATCTCACCGACTGTCATTGGTTTTTTTACGGTTTCAGCCACTTGGCGCAGGCAAAGCAGACCGAGATTCTCACCCGATTCGATTTTCGGAACGCCAGCGCGAACAAAGGTGCGGTTATCCCCTACCAAAGGCATGACGTCGGCGACGGTCCCAACTGCGACCAGATCACCATACCGTTCGAGCATTTCCTCAGGCGTCCACCCTTCCAGTGCACAGGCAAGACAAAAGGCGACGCCGACGCCGGCATAATCTCGAAAGGAGGCCAAGCTATCTTCCCGGTGCGGGTCGACAACAGCCGCGGCGGTTGGCAACTGCCCGGCCGGAAGGTGGTGATCGGTGATGACAAGACGCAAGCCAAGCTCGGCGGCCAGGGCGGCCTCCCTAACCGCATTGATGCCATTGTCAACTGTAATGATCAAATCGACGCCCATGCCGTGCAATTTTTCAATGGAGGCGGCGTTCATGCCGTAGCCGTCGGCCTCGCGTTCAGGTATGTAATAGATGACGCGGGCGTTTCGCTCGGTTAAGTACCGATAGAGCAAAGCCGTCGCGGTAACGCCGTCGCAGTCATAGTCGCCGTAGATCGCAATGAGTCCACCTGAGGCGATGACTTCTTCGATACAGGCGACGGCCTTTTCCATATCCGGCAATTCAAAAGGGTCGGACAGCGGCGCGTCGTCGGAAAGGAATTCTTCAAGAGCCTGTTCGTCTGTATAACCGCGCGCGGCGGCAATTAGGGCAACGAAAGGGTCGACATCGCAAGCCTCAGCCAATGCCTCGGCCAGTTTTTTATCGACCGGCGATACGATCCATCGTTTGAAGTTCATGCGCCCTCTCCTTCCCTAAAAACTCCTTACGAAAACAACACGCTATTTATACATATATATCACATTTTTCCTATTTTTGCAACAATGAGGCATGCTTTCAGGCGCATAACAAGCAAAAGAAGACAACAAGAAGTTCCAAATTTAGCCCCCTGTCTCACATCGTATGGGACAGGGGTAATACAATATATATGGCTAAAAAGGACATGCAAAAAGGCAGGCCTTTCAAGCACCTGCCTTAAAGAAGTTATTTTTTGAGTGCGACGGCTTCTTTTGCCTTTGCGGCAATGTCTTTAGCGCGAAGACCGAAGTGGTCCAGAAGTTCCGCCGCCGGACCTGACATGCCAAATTGGTCATAAACGCCGATTCTCAGCACCGGGACGGGATAAGTCTCGCTGGTTACTTCGGCGACAGCGCTCCCCAGGCCGCCGATGACCGAATGCTCCTCAGCCGTGACAATCACACCGGTTTCTTTGGCCGCTTTGACGATGATGTTGCGGTCAATCGGCTTGATGGTCGGCATATTGATGATACGAGCGGAAATGCCCTCGGCGCGCAATATTTCGTAGGCTTCCAGCGCTTCTGCGACGAGCAAACCGGTGGCGAAGACCGTGACGTCGGTGCCTGTTTTGAGCTCCACGCCCTTGCCGATTTCAAACCGATAATCTTCCCCAAAAATCACTGGCACTGCCAAGCGACCGAAGCGGAGATAAACC
>CASFAP010000021.1 GCA_949292695.1 uncultured Eubacteriales bacterium
CCTTTTGCCGACTGAGCGGCGGGCTGGGCTGGCGAGCGCGGCAGGGGGGCGGCGGCATTTGCGCCTTGCGGCTCATTCGGGCCGCTGGCGCCGCCAAAACCGCCGGCGCGCACTTTGCCCTGCGGCCGAACCATCAGCCAGGTCCCGACTCCGATGAGGAGCATGGCCGCCGCTTTCAAGACTGTCATGCTCTCGCCCAAGAAGGCCCAGGCGAACAGCATGGTCAGGATGGTGCTGGATTTATCAATGGGGGCGACCTGGCTGACGTCGGCCAGCCGCAACGCCCGGAAATAGCAGAGCCAGGAGCCGCCCGTAGCCAGCCCCGAAAGGATCAGATAAAACAGCGTCCGCCCCGAGAGGGCGTATAATCCGGCGGCGCCGCCGCTTGCAAAGACGATCCCCCAAGCAAAGATCAGCACAACGCCGGTGCGCAGGGCCGTCGCCAGCGTCGAATCGACGCCATCGAGCCCGATTTTCGCAAGTACAGCCGTCAGCCCAGCGCAGAGCGCCGAACCGAAGGCGAGCAAAATCCACATAAACTTCCTCCGACCGAATGATAGCGGCCCTGCGCACCCTGCTCAGCGCCGCCGACTCGGCGACGAATCGGGTGCAGACGGAAAAGAGCCGCCTATTTATCATACCCTGAGACGCGGCCGATTTTAAAAGTTACATCGGATTTGTTCGGTGGGGCCTGATCGCAATGGAACCTCGGCTCTGAAGGGCAGGCAAAATACCTTCGGCGCCGTTGCGAACAGGAAAAAGGCAGGTCCTCAGCGCCCAAAGCCGGCTAGTCGCCGCAAATCTGGCAGGGCCGCCCCTTTCCAGCCGCCTCGGCCTCTTCTTTGGAGCCGGAGCTGACCGACCCGGTGCGCGAAAGGGCGGGGCAGTCGCGCGCGGCGTGATAAACCTCGCCGCCCTGGGACCAATAAAAAAGTCCGCCGCTTTGCGGCGCACGGGAGATCGGACTCAATTCCGTCACGGTTCGAAGGGGCGCGGCCCTGGGGTCTTTCGTCGCGCCTGTGCAGTGCGACAGCGCCAGGCAGAGGAACAAGGTCGTCAGCAAAACTTCCAGCAGGCAGAGGCAGGCGCACAGGCCGCGGCATCGGGAACGCTTGGCCGCCGCCAGAAAGGGGCGAAAGGCCTCCGTCAAAGCGCGGTCGCTGGCGCTTTTTTGGCAGGGCTCGCTGAGCAGGCCCAGCACGTGCTCGGCCTGCTCGCGGTCGCAGAGGGTGAGCTCCTGCACCGCGCGGACCGTATGCGCGCCGGCCTTTCGCAAAATGCAGATGGGCGCCAACAACTGATAGGCGAAGACGTCGGCCTCCTGCTCCTGCCGGGAGGAGGGGCGATGCGCATCAGATTTGCTGATGACGCCCGAATCGAGGTGCATGAGCGCGATATGCCCGAGTTCATGGGCGATGGCGAACCGCTTTTTGGCATAGGAGAGCCGGTCCTCATAAAACAACAGGCGCAGGCCCTGATGGGCGTAAAGAAAGGCGTCGCGCTGTTTGTGCGCGCCAAGACCCAGCCGGTCAATGACGGCGTCGGCCTCGGCGTAAGACAGCAGTTCATACCCCTCTTGCTCACACAAAGCAAAGAGCGTTTCGGTCTCGAGTGGCAGGCGTGCAATCCCGCGCCGTAGCAGATAGCTGTTGGCCAGATGCACAATATGATCCATGAAAACATCCCCCGTAAAATCAAGGATGCCTCCATGTTACCATTTTTCGACAAAATATTCGACGTAAAACGGCAATTTTAATCATGTTTTTTTCTAATAATTTCTATCATATTTTGGACGGCGCGGTATTCTTCGTCCGAAAGGGTGACGAGCTCCTGGCCCTCTCCGCCAAAATCCATGACAATCCCCTTTTGCCCGGCACACTTGCCGCTGTGCAATCTTTTCAGCAGTTCGGCGGCCTCGGATTCAGCCTTGCTGTGGGCGTCCCAGCCCATGAGCGCCTCGGGGGTGACCCCCAAAAACGCGGCCATCTTCTCGATTTTGTCAGAGGGGACGTTTTGGATGACGCCGCTTTCATATTTTTGCACGGTCTGCTTGCCGACGCCGATCTGGCGCGCGAGCTCTTGCAGGGTGTACCCTTTTTGCAGGCGCAGGGCCCGCAGATTGTCTTTGAGCGCCATGGCTGACCTCTTTTCTGAACATTGCCCCGGCAGGGGGCGCTTTGAATGGAATTGCGCTACTAATTCACCAAGCATGGCAAATCCCTATAGCGGCGATCCGACCGATCATCGAGCATGGATGAATCATCTCAAGCCGGCCGGCTTTTGAGAATTCGCACGCAAAAGCGCGCAAAAGAAGAATCCCACGCGGGCGAGAAATCCCGCCGCGCAAATTCGCCGAAATGCGATAACGCCCGGCAGAAGCGCCCGGCGGGTGGGCGAGCCCCGATTCGCATACCCGGCGGCGGGCACAGAGAAAATCCGGCAGATGGGGAGATTTCTATTATAGCATTTTTGCGCCGGAGTTGCAACAGATGAACCCCCCCGGGCAGGGTTTCTTTTGCCACTAAAATGGAGCGGCGCGAATCAGAAGACCCAAAACCCCTATAAAAAACAAAAGCGCCTTTAAAAGGCGCGAGACCGAACTGCGGCGGAAAAGATTGGCATTCGACCTGCCGTAAGGCAGGTAAAGGTGATGAGAACGCCATAAGGCAATACCGATGGGATGAGAAAACGGCTTGCCGATTCAATTGTAATTGCCGAGCGAGCTCGGCTGAAAAATCATGGAACCCACCGCAGTTCGGCCTGCGTGATCATCATAACACCGCCCAAAGAAAAAATCAAGTGTATTTTCGCATTTTTTCGATCTTCTACGTATTATACGAAAAAACTCACAATTTATTGTGAAAAACCTCTATATAATATGAATTTGTATCATAAAAAAGGCTTGACATTGGAAGAATTTGGAAGTATAATGAGTAGCGTAATAGGGGACAACACCGAGATAGCCGCATTCGAGTGCGGCGGTGGGAGGCGGCGGCCCGCGCGCCGCAGGCGCGCTG
>CASFAP010000022.1 GCA_949292695.1 uncultured Eubacteriales bacterium
GCGCTGAATTTCGGCTGGCAGCGGGAGAATATTATTTCATTTATGGAAACGATCTATGATCCGGGCTTTACGGCGAAAACGCTGTCTACGATGCTGTTGGACGAATGCGTTCGATTGTATGGCGGAAAGCCTGGCGACGATACGACGGTTTGTTCGGTCAAACTGCGTCGGCGGGTGCCGATGAATCTGTTGATCGGGCCGCCGGCGGATCGTGGCGATGTCAACAAAATGTTTTCGCTGTTTTTTGGTAAGGAAGGCAAGCATATTGTCTGCGGCGGCACCACTTCTACGCTGGCAGCGGAGTTTTTACATAAGCCGCTGAAAACCAGTATTTCGTATGTAGATCCTGAAATTCCGCCGACGGCAAAGATTGAGGGGGTAGATCTGGTAACCGAAGGCGTGATTACAATGAGCCGGGTATTAGAATATGCGAAAAATTATCTGGCTGATAACGAACAGTACACGCAGTGGAGCTATAAAAAAGACGGCGCGTCGCTGATTGCGCGTTTGTTGTTTGAGGAAGCGACAGATATCAATTTTTTTGTGGGTCGGGCGATTAATCCGGCGCATCAGAATCCGGATCTGCCTATTACATTTAATATCAAAATGCAATTGGTAGAAGAATTGGTAGAATGCCTAAAAAATATGGGCAAGCAGGTTAAGGTCAGTTATTTTTAGGGTAGGGTTTTGCAAAAGGAAGGTTCGCAAATGAGAAAATTTGATACTAAGGTTCAACATCTAAAATATAAGGTGCTTCGGGAGGTTGCGCGGGTCGCGTGGCAGGATCAGCTTCTTGAAAAAATGCCGGATATTCCGAAAATTATCGTGCCGACCGATACGGCGACCATGCGCTGCTGTGTCTATAAAGAGCGTGCAATCGTGACCGAGCGGATCAAATTGGCGCTGGGCGGCGATCGGTCGAATCCCAATGTTATTGAAGTCATCGATATTGCCTGTGACGAGTGCCCCGTGGACGGATACAGTGTGACGGAAGACTGCCGCGGATGTATTGCTCACCGTTGTGAGGATGTTTGCAAACGGGGCGCAATTACTTTTGACGAACATCAGAAAGCGCATATTGATAAGTCGAAATGTGTAGAGTGTGGGCAGTGCGCCAAGGTGTGTCCGTACAGCGCGATCACCAACCGGAAACGTCCCTGTCAAAACGCCTGTAAAGTGCATGCTATCAGTATGGACGAAAACAAGGCGGCATTGATTGATAACAACAAATGTATTGCCTGCGGCGCCTGTGTATATCAGTGCCCGTTTGGCGCGATCATGGATAAGTCTTTCATCATTGATATTATTGACTTGTTGAAAAAGAGCGAAAACAATACGAAATATAAAGTCTATGCGGTGGTTGCGCCGGCAATCGCTTCGCAGTTTACCTATGCGACGCTGGGTCAGGCTTTGTCTGGCATCAAGGAACTTGGTTTTTACCACATTGTAGAGGCGGCGCTGGGCGCGGATATGGTGGCGTACGAGGAGTGTAAAGAGCTGGCTGAGAAAGGCTTTTTGACCAGTTCCTGCTGTCCGGCGTTTGTGGATTATATCGAAAAACAGTTCCCGCAGCTCAAAGAGCATATTTCTCACAATCTGTCTCCGGCGGCGACCATCGCACGGTATATCAAAAAGACCGATCCAACCTCAAAAATTGTGTTTATCGGACCGTGTACAGCTAAGAAGATGGAATTTCAGAAAGAACAGGTGCGGCCTTATATTGACAGCGTGATGACCTTTGAAGAATTGCAGGCGCTGTATGACAGCCGGGATATTGATATCACCAAGCTTGGGGAGGACGTCTTAAACAACGCCTCTTATTATGGTCGGATCTTCGCCCGCAGCGGCGGTTTGACCGATGCAGTTCAACAGGGTCTCAAAGAACGAGATCTTGCGGATTTCGATTACAAGCCGATTGCCTGCGATGGGATTGAAGCCTGCCGGATGGCGTTGTTGCGTGCATCCAAAAATGCGCTGCCGAACAATTTTATTGAGGGAATGGCCTGTGTCGGCGGCTGTATTGGCGGAGCGGGCTGTCTGACGCACGGTGAGAAAAACAAAAACGACGTAGATAAATATGGAATGCTGGCGTTGGAAAAAGATATCTCCAGTGCTATCAGTCTGATGAACCTTTAGGATTCGATAAAACCGATTTGAGGTATCACACCCCAAAAGCATAGCTTTTGGGGTGTGATTTTTGTCGCTTAAGTATGACACCCCCCTGGTTCTACCAGGGGTAAATAAAAAGCCTTGGCAAATAAAACCTCCGTGCTACAATCGAGATGGTTTGGCAACCGCATCACGAGAGAGCAAGGAGGTTTTACGCAGATGAAAAATGAGGTAAAGCACACGGCACACTCCAGTTACCGGTGTGAATACCATGTGGTTTTCGCGCCGAAGTACCGGCGGAAAGTGGTTTATAAGGCGGTGCGCAGGGACATTATCGAAATCATCAAAAAGCTGTGCAAAGAGATGAAAGTAGAAATTATCGAGGGAGAGGCATGCCCCGACCACATTCATCTCCTAGTGAGTATCCCACCGTACATGAGTATAGCACAGTTTGTGGGGACGCTCAAGAGCAAAAGCGCGCTGATGATCTTCGATAGACACGCGAATCTGAAGTATAAATACGGGAGCAGAAATTTCTGGTGCCGGGGATACTTTGTGGATACAGTAGGAAAAAACGCGAAGATGATTGGGGAGTACATTCAAAACCAGCTAGAGGAAGATTTGGCAAGTGACCAGATCACACTCAAGGAGTACATAGACCCGTTTACGGGTAGCAAGAGGAAGTAGGCAAAAGAAAACAGCCGCTTTTAGCGGCTGCCTGTGATAGTGATGCGATGACAAACCCTCAGTACCCCTTCCAGGGGTCAGCAAGTTCTGACCCCTCTGGGGTCTGAGCAAACCACTAGTTTACTAGTGG
>CASFAP010000023.1 GCA_949292695.1 uncultured Eubacteriales bacterium
AAAATTTACAAATAGTTCATAGAACCCTATTGACGATCATTTGAACCTGTGATAAAATCTATACACCACAAGAAAGGATGGTGTGACATGATAGAAACATTACCAGGGACGACGCTTTCCTTTACCGGAGCGCCAAAGGGAAATTATTTGGCGTCGTTCGAGCCGCTCATTGACGCAGGTAACGGACTTGCCATCAGTCAAGTTGCGTCGATGGCGGGGATCGAAATTTCAACAATTCAAAACTGGGTCAAACGTGGTTGGGTCGCGAATCCGATCCATAAGCGCTATCAGATGCAACAAATTGTGCGAATTTTCCTCATCAATATGTTGCGGCCGGTCCTTCAGATTGATACGATTATCCAGCTTCTTTCCTTTGTGAATGGCAAGGTCGAAGACACATCGGACGATATTATCCCCGACCTTGATTTGTACAATCTGTTGTGCGGCGTGATTGCAGGCGCCGACGTAGCCGGCCTGGCGGACGAAACGGCGCTACAGCGAATTGTTGAATCGGTGGCGCAAGCGTATGAAGAACCGTTTCCGGGCGCCAAGGAACGGCTTTTTGGGGCGTTGCAGGCGATGGCGTTGGCCTGTATCGCCGCGCAACTTAAAAACAGGGCGCAGGCGAAATGCGAGTCGCTATTATCAAAAAAACTGGAGGAAACGAAAGAATGAAAAAATCAATTCGGCGAGCAATTATCGGGGGCGTCATTGGGGTTTTCGCCCTGGTGATCATTTTGTCGTCAATCGCAATTGTCCCGGCAGGTAGTACTGGTGTCGTTTTGACGCTGGGAAAGGTGGGCGCCAATGTCTTGCCAGAGGGCCTCAACTTTAAGGCGCCCTTTATCCAGCGCGTCGCCATCGTCGACAATAAAATTCAAAAGCAGGAAGTTCAGGCCGATGCGGTTTCCAAAGACTTGCAGACCGTGAGCAGTACCATCGCGGTCAATTACCGCGTGGGAACCGACGCCAGCGCAAAGCTCTATCAAAATATTGGGCGCGACTATGAGGCCATCGTGTTGTTGCCGGCCGTGCAAGAAAGCATGAAGTCGATTAGCGCCAAATATACTGCGGAGGAACTCATCACAA
Source organism: uncultured Eubacteriales bacterium (assembly GCA_949292695.1). Taxonomy (GTDB): domain Bacteria; phylum Bacillota; class Clostridia; order Oscillospirales; family Acutalibacteraceae; genus CANQSG01. The sequence continues at coordinate 1,090 of CASFAP010000023.1, forward strand.
AGCGCGCTCAGGTCGGCGATGAAATCAAGACCACTTTGGAGGAAAAGGTCTCGGAGTATGGAATTGTCATTGAGAAGTTTAATATCGTTAACTTTGATTTCTCGGCCGAATTCAACGAGGCAATTGAAGCCAAGCAGGTTGCGGAACAAAACCTCATCAAAACCAAGACAGAGCAGGAGCAGGCCTTGGTTATTGCGGAGGCCGAGGCCAAAAAACAGGTGATTGCGGCCGAGGCCGAGGCGGATGCCATCCGCAAAAAAGCGGAAGCGCAAGCGGAGGCCAACCAAAAGCTCAGTCAATCCTTAACCGGCACTATCGTCGAGTATGAAAAGGTGCAGAAATGGGATGGTAAGCTCCCGCAGGCGACAGGTTCCAGTGCAATATTGGATTTTAGGACCGATGCGACAAGCCAGGATCAATAAAATTATAAAGGGGCGGCCCACCGGATTTTTTCGGTGGGCCGTTTTTTAATGCGAATCTTGCATTTTTGTTGCGAGTGCTGTATTCTAAATTGGTTAGAAGGGAGAGAGCCATATGCAAATCCGAAGGGCCGAACAACGAGATTTAACAGCACTATTGGAGATTTACAATGCTGAGGTTTTGCATGGGGTGGCGACATTAGACCTGACGCCCAGAACTGAAGCGGAGTGGCAAATTTGGCTTGATTCTCACAACAAAGGAAACCACCCTCTATTCGTCGCCGAACTAGATGGGCATGTGGCAGGATATGCTTCATTTTCCCCTTTTCGCGATAAAGAGGCTTATGCCAGTACAGTTGAACTCTCGATTTATGTCGCACAAAATGATCGAAAAAAGGGAGTTGCCACTGCCTTAATGCGGCATATGCTCGCAGAAGCCGCGCGCGATCCAAGGACACATTCCATCGTTTCAGTCATTACGGCAGGAAACGAGGCCAGCCAGCAGTTGCATAAAGTTTTTGGGTTTTCCTATTGTGGAAAAATCCCTGCGGTTGGGAAGAAATTTGATCGCTTTCTAGATATCGCATATTATTGGAAACTCGCTCGTCAGCCGGAAAGTGGCGAGGAATCATAGAATACCGTTCGCGTTCGATTGTAACTATTTACCTGTAAGGTGGCGTACGAACGGGCATAATCCCGGCACTGCATTGCTGAAGAGGCCGGGCGTAATGCACCAGGATCGCTGTAAGATATACTAATTTAGTCTTTTCCGAATCTCCAGCCGGACTGCTTCCAGATCTGGGTTGCATAGAAGCGGGAGCAACTCTAGCAGTTGATCTGATTCAAGGTTCCACCACTGCAATTTCAACAGAAGGTCTGTTAGTTCCGCGTCAAATCGATGGCGTATGAGACGCGCCGGGTTACCTCCGACAACCGTATAAGGCGCGACATCCTTGGATACGACAGAATAGGCCGCAACAATTGCACCGTCCCCAATTTTGACACCTGGCAATATTACACTCTCCCGGCCAATCCAGACATCATTGCCAATCACAGTGTCTCCTTTGAAGGGCAGTTGCGCCATGTGTGGCGGCACTTGCTCGCTGAAAGCTCCGCCAAAAACGGCAAAAGGATAGGTGGATACACTGCTGATGCGATGATTCGCAGGACCCATGATAAACTTCGTTCCGCTGGCGATTGCGCAGAATTTTCCGATCGTAAGTCGGTCTCCAAATTCCGGCCAATTGAAAAGCACGTTGTTTTTTTCAAAACCGGTAGGGTCGACAGGATCATCATAATAGGTATAGTCTCCGATTTGAATATTGGGCGCCTTTACGACGTTTTTTATAAAACACGAGGTTTTGTACTCATTGGGAAATATCAAATTGGGGTTATTTTTTGTTCCATAATTTTACCTTTCAAAAAGGAGTTCGCCTTTCGACGGACTCCTTTGTTTTTATGCTTTTCCAACCGAACCGAAAAGCTTCATCTTTTTTAAAGTCTCTGCCTTGACGGCATCGGCCATGGATAACATGATATCGGTTAGGCCCAGGCCGTCATGGTAGTTGTCATGTGCGGCTTTTGCCGCGGCATTGTTGATGTCGGTAAAAATATTCACCTTTGCAATCCCGTCGGCAATGGTCCGGCGGAAGTCATCGTCAGAAAGACCTGAACCGCCATGTAGCACGAGCGGAACTTCCGTTGCGGACGCGATTTGTTTTAAGCGGTCGAAATCAAGGCGAGGGGTGCTTTTGTAAGCGCCGTGCGAAGTGCCAATGGCTACAGCCAGAGCGTCGACACCGGTGCGATTCGCATAATCGGCGGCTTGTTGCGGATCTGTATAAATGTCACCGTCGGCCTCGACGGCGTTATTGCCGACATGGCCGAGCTCACCTTCGACTGTTACGCCCCAATGATGGGCAAAATCCGTCATATGCTTGACTGCGGCAATATTCTCCTCATATGAACGAGTCGAACAGTCATACATGATCGAAGAAAAGCCGAGCCCGATCGCCTGCTCAATGGCCGGCTCTGTCAATCCGTGATCAAAGTGCAAGACAACCGGGACGCTGGCTTTTTTGGCCATTGGAACCAAAAAGTAAGCCAGCTCTTCGAGACTCGCATAGGGCAACAGTACCTCGGCGGTGCCGATGATAACCGGACTTTTGGCCTCTTCGGCCGCGGCCAGCACGCCTTTTGCCATTTCAAGGTTTACTGTATTGAATAATCCGACACCATAGTGCTCTTTTTTTGCGTTCTGCAAAACGTCTTTTAAAGTTACTATCATTTATTCTTCCTCCGTCGGTATCCGCACAATGGCCGGATCCGTAAAAACATCGTATTCGTCAAAGCTCCTGGTTGAGAATTCGGAGACCACAGCGCCATTCGCGCCACCCTGGAACCAATGTTTTGTGCCGGGGAAAATGGTATATTGTTCGCCAGGGTGCAGAATCACTTCGTGCCAAACTGTATAATAGTCTTTGTGCGATGCCGGCGGCTGGCAGACAGGATGCTCGGCCGGTTCGCCAGAAACATAGAGATAGACTGTGCCATAGCGGCACCGGAAGGTCTCTTCCTTTCCGGGATATCCGATTTCTTCAACAGGGGTGTGGATGTGTTCAGGGCAGGTTTGCCCGGGAAATAATACCATTTCCTTGGCGCAACAACGGTCGGTGTTGATATACGTAATCAATTGCAGACCGGTCTCCTCCAAATTGCCGAGGCCGAAATCGGCGATTTCGATGGAATTCCGTTCGGCCTCCGTCAGAGCAATGGCGGCCGCATCATAGAATTCCAGAGCCCGTTTGCGGGCGGCCTGGGCTACGCTTTTTTTCATCAGGATTACCCCTTTCTATTTGACCGAATCCGATTGATCCGGCAATTTATGGTGTTTGAGCATTTCAATGTGATAACGCGGGCGATGCTTGGTTTCGATATAAATCTTTCCAACATATTGCCCCACGATGCCGACCGAAAGCAATTGCACTCCTCCTAAAAACCAGATCGATAAAATAAGAGACGACCACCCTTCGACGCTGTGCCCTGTAAAATACGAGATGAGTGTGTAACAAAAGGCGGCAATACTTAAAAGGATGATGATACCACCCAGCCATGTAATGAGGGTGATCGGCTTTATGCTGAAGGATGTGATGCCATCAAAGGCAAAGGACAACATCTTTTTTAGCGGATATTTGGATTCGCCCGCAAAGCGCTTGGCACGTTCGTAATATACGCAATCGGTCTGAAATCCGAGAAGAGGCACAACCCCGCGCAAAAAAAGATTTCGTTCGCCGTACTCTGCCAGGCCTTCGACGGCGCGGCGGCTCATCAATCGAAAATCGGCGTGATTGTAAACCGATTTGGCACCCAATGCCGACATTAATTTGTAAAATGTTTGCGCGGAATGCTTTTTAAAAAAGGAATCGTTTTTTCGGTCATTGCGCACGCCGTAAACGATATCGCATCCCTGCTGATATTTTTCGACCATTTTAGCGATGGCCTCGATGTCATCCTGCAAGTCGGCATCGATGGTAACAAGGCAGTCGCTGTCTTGTTTGGCTGTCATCAGGCCTGCCATCAATGCGTTTTGGTGCCCGACGTTGCCGGCCAGTTTTAGCCCGCTGACAAATGGTTGCTGATCGCAGGCCGCCGAAATGATAGGCCAGGTATTGTCTTTTGAGCCATCGTCGACAAAGAGGAGATAGCTTTGGGGCGATATCTGCCCATTTTCGTGCATGTGTTGCAGTGCTTCCCCTAAACGTTTGATTGTTTCGGGTAAAACCTCCTGCTCATTGTAGCAAGGGACGATGATCGCCAATGTGGGTTGCATTTGACTTGTCCTCCTTGCAGTGTATATTGCTCTAAAAGGTATTATACCAATTCCAAAATGTATATGCAATAAGAAATATCACGATTTTCCTTTGGAAAAAAGGACAAAAAGATACAAAAATCGTCGCAAAAAGGTCGAACTTTGTAAAAATAGCGCCCGCAGAGAGCGGGCGCCCGGTTAATCTATATTGCCATTTTCGCGGTATCCGCGCCAGACGTTTTCAAAGAAGCCGCCGCCCTCAGGCAAGGGGCGCACCTGGCGCCAGATGGCTTTTGGCCCTTGGGAGGTCAATTCGATTAGTTGTACACTTGCATCATGTGTTCCATCATCCAACTGAAAGCGGAAAAGTTCTTCAAGGTGCTCTGGCTTTTGTCCGTTCTTTGCCCCGCATAGGGAAGAACCGCGCGAAGCGCCGCCGGCTTTCAGGTAATCAAGGAAGGCGAAGAGATAAACCTGTTGCGCAGTCAGGATATCCCAAAGCCGCCAGGCGCGCCATAGTTTTGAGGGAGCTGAAACACCGACTGTCTCACTGAAATGCGTCAGATCCTGCTTGGTTGCGTCAAGGGCTTCTCTCAACTGATCCTTGACGCGGATCGCGCCGCCAAGATGGCTCATACGCACGGTTGCGGCCTCGATCTTGACGCCGACAGTATCCGCGTTTTTTAAAAGCCTTACGTTCATTTCGGCGATTTCGCGCACGACCGGCGCGGCGAGCTGTGCGAAGCGGTCGGGGTCGAGCACTTCTCCCTGCCTGCGGGCGGCGATATATTGCGCGGCGCGAAGTGAACCCACCTGACCGGCGTTGAGCGCCGAGCCGCCGGGGCGATAGACCCCATGGGTCCCAGCGGCCTCCCCGACGACAAAAAAGCCGGGTAGCCGCGTCTGCCACCAGCAGTCGACATCGATCCCGCCGTTATTGTGCTGGGCGCACAGGGCGATTTCAAGCGGTTCTTTTTCCAAATCGACCCCCTTTTCGCGGTAAAGGTCGATAGCGGGCTGGTTCATATGAGCCAGTCGCTCGATGGGTGTGCCCTCGGTTGCGCCGGCCGAGACAAGATATTGGCGTGCTTCCGGCGAAAGTTTGTCGACCGGGACAGCAGGAAGATCATAGGGATTGCGCTGAAAATCGAGATAGACCCTGCGGCCGTAAAGCGCGGTTTCACGGTAAACGAGCAGGTCGATGATCGACGAGCCGCCGAGGACCTTGCGGCAGTCAAACGGCCATTGATATCCCTTCAAAAAGACATTGGTCAGACATTGACCTGGATCGTCAAAATAGTCGGCCAGAAATTCATGCTCGACGCCGTCGCTCCCCACCGAGAAAAAGCGGGGGAGCACCTGCATATAGGTGCCGGATACGTTCCAGCGGGGATTCAGCGACGCCAGGCCGAATTGCCATTCGGTCAGATTTTTGCCCAAGGCCCCGGCCGCAAAGGCCAGACCCGTCGCGCCGCTGTGTCCGTGCGGATAGACTGAATCGGCATACATACCGGCCGGCCCACCGGTCGCGAAGATCACGTTTTTCGCGCGCAAAAGCGCGACATTGCCGCTTTTGCGTTCCAAAAGGACAAGGCCGATCACCTGCGTTTCATCGCGCAGGATGCGGATGACGGCAAAGCCGTCTAATACTTCGACCCCGATCCGTCCCGCTTCGGCTTCGAGCGCTTCGGTCATGAGCTTGGAGGTCAGCGGACCGGCCGACGTGGCGCGGGCGCGGGGGTCGTGGTCGGTTTTGTAGCCGACGAATTCGCCGTACCGGTTGGTCGGGAAGGGGACGCCGAGCTCGCAAAGGTGATAAAAGCATCGGGCCGACAGCGCGGCTTCGACAAGAGCGTGATCGCCGTCGACACACTTGCCGGCAAAGAGCTCGCGGGCCATATCGGCGGGAGAGTCGGCCATATCGCCGCTCAGATTCAGCTTATAATAGGTTTGCTTGTCGGAACCGGTATTGCGGGAGGTGCCGCAAAGGCGGCCTTCGGTCACGAGCAACGTATCCTTGACACCGAGGCGTTTCAAGCGGATCGCGGCGTGATAACCGGCCGCGCCGCTCCCGACGACGGCGGTCTGGCAACTGAAAAGCGGCAGTTGTTTCCCTTCGAGGCAGAGAGTCGTTTGTTCCATCGGCTCCTCCTTACAGGCGGCGGATGTGGAACCCGCCGTCGACGTCGATCGACTGGCCGGTGACATAGGAGAGCTTGCCGCTCGCCAACACACGCACGGCCTCGGCGACGTCCTCCGGCTTGCCCCAACGGGCGATGGGCAGAAGGCCGCCGGCGATGAGGTTGTCGTATTTTTCCTTGACGGTAGCGGTCATACCGGTTTCGATGATGCCGGGGCGCACTTCATTGACGAGAATGCCGTATTCGGCCAGGCGGTCGGCAAAGAGGGTGGTGATCATCGAGACGCCCGCCTTGGAGATGCAGTATTCCCCGCGGCTGACCGAGCTGGTATAAGCCGACATGGAGGAGATGTTGACGATACTGCCGCGCAGGCCGCCGATGCAAGCGTTTTCTTTCATCACATTGGCAACGGCCTGGGTCAAAAAGAGGGTGCCTTTGGTGTTGATATTCATGACCCGGTCGTAGCTTTCCTCGGTCATCTCAAGCAGATCGGCCCGCACGCTGGGCGCCACGCCGGCGAGCTACGACCCGGGCGCGGTCGGCCGCATCGGCCAAGTTGCCGCACAGATACTGACCTCGGCCGTTTAAAAGGTCGGCAAGTTCCGGCCGTGGCGAAGCGGCAACGTCCAAAACCGTTAGAAAAAAGCCGTCTTCTATCAGTTTTTCGGCCACGGCGAAGCCGATGCCGCCGGCGGCGCCGGTTACAATTGCGTGTTTCATTTAAGCTTCCTCCTCATAAGAAATGGTGTAGAGATAAGATGCGGTTTTACCGGCCTTTGCAGACAGGGTGACCCGCCAGATCGCTTCACCCCAAGAATCGCGCAGGTTGCCGTCGCTTCCCACATCCTGGCGTTCGATTTTGGCTTCGAAGCATGGGTCGAAGGTCAGGCGCAGAATGCCGCCCGCCACCCTGGCTTGCAAGGTGTTCTGCAAGACAGTAGGTTCGGCGGCGAAGAGAAAGTGCGGTTCGACGGTGTTGGAATCGGCTAGGAAGGCATAGTCTTCCTTAAGGGTGATGCGGCCGGCCTGGCGGTCAAAGGTGAAGTCGCGATAAAACCGTTCCAGATGGGCGTCGCTCCCCCAGGCCTGCGCGAGCTCGAGCGACACATGCACCCGGTCCGGTGTGGCGTCATAAGAGAGGTCTTTGGCGCAGAACTTCCGACCGGGCAGTTGGCGCTGGCCGTTGATGTCAGGCAGGTTGTGCCAACTGCTCTGCATCGTCCAGATGTCGTATCGCTCACGGGAAAAGGTCCGTTTGGTGTAGACCCCGACGCCCGGGTCGATCAGCGCCGGTTTGCCGCCGGCGTAGAGCAGAAAGGAGCCGACGTCGTTGTGGTTGTGGCTTTCGTCGTTGTGACCGCCCTTTGCGGCGAAAAACAGGCCTTGTTCGGGATGTTCCGACTGCCGCGCCGTCACGACCTGCAGGTTCGGGAAATAGGCGTCTTGTGCGGCCCTCATCGGCTGAGTCTTGGCCGACAATTCGGCATCATCAAATAAAGAGCGCAACTGGCGGCGCAGGGAGGTGGTCCGCTGGCCGTTGATGGTGTCGGGGGAGTCGGTATGATAAAGGTAGGTGCCCAAATCGCAGAGAAAATCGTCCTGCACCTGCCGGCCGAAGCGATAGATGAGGGCCGGGCTGACGGCGGGGCGGATGCCGCCGTCGGCAAAGTTGACAAACGCGCCGTTTGCGGCGTGCACACTGGCGATATACCGGCCGACATTGGCGATGAGCGGCTCGCCGAAGAAGGAAATTTGACCGGCCGAGGCGTCATAGAGCTGTTCGAGGAAATCGTAAAGCGCCGCACCCGCGACGTTCCAGTAGCTCGGGCCTTCGTCGCATCCTCCGTCTTCAGGCAGGGACTTAACATAAAAATCCGCGACCTCCAGTAGTTTGTCGACGCCGCGCCGGCGGGCCGCATCGTTGGGCTCATTCAGTAAGAAGACCGTCAACACGTTCGAACTGATCCAGATGTTCCAGTTGTTGATGTGATAATGTTCGTATCCCATCCACCAGTAATCGCGGTGGGCCATAAAAGGTTGCTTAATGCGGCGGTCAAGCTCATAGTCGATTCGCTCGAGCAGTTCGGGGACCTCGCGCTCGAAGACATCGGCCAGCAAATAGCGGGTCAGCGCCAATTGGGCGCCGGTTTCGGCCGCAAACAGATCGATGTAGGGCCGGGTCGCGTCGGGCAGATTGGGTTCGCCGAAGTGACTGTGCGCCGAAACGCCCCAATAAGACTCTTCACAAAAGGCCCAGACGCCGTCGATAATGTCGTCTAAAAATCGGCCCTTCCCCTCGATGCATTCGCCGATGACCAGGGCCGAAAGCTGGTTGCGCCGGATAAAATGCGGCGTCTCCCAGGGGATGCGATTTCCGGTGCGGTGAAAGGCCATGAACTGGGTGGCGGTCAATGCCGGCCAGGGCTGGCCGAGGCAGGATTCTGCGCGCTCAATATAAGTTCTGCGCAAAGCCGGTCGGAGCGTTTCCCAAGCCGCACGATCGGTTGCGGGTGGTAGGGCTGTCCCTTGCAAGGGATAATCGGCCAATTTGTGCGAAGAAAGCCATTCTGTTAACATGTGCGTTTCCTCCTTGAACCAGCTTATGCCGGTTTATTGTTCCACATACGTTTTAAAGATGGGGCCATAGACCTCACGGTCGTGAATGACGCAACCCGGCGTGCCGCCCGCGCGCATGATCTGGGTGCATTTGCCGCAGGCGACACAACAGCGTCTGGCAGTGAGCTCCCCGGTCTTTAAAATATCGTTGGCAAAATCGGGATAGGCCAGAATCATGCGGCCAAAGCCAGCAAAATCGTAATCCCCTTGTTCGATCATGGCCGCCGCGACGTGCGGAGCGCTGGCGCCTAAGTAGGTGAGGGCCGAAGAGATGAACAAAAGCTCCGGAACGGCTTGTTTTAAGAGCTTTGTTCCCTCGAGCATCCGCGCCACACCTTCGATGGGGGCTTCTGGCGGCTCGTACCCGCCCGAAACATAGGGGCGGTTGACATGCGGATTGAAGTAAGGGTTGCCCATCGTGATATCGACGAGCCCGACGCCGGCTTTTTGCAACTGCCGGAGGATTTCGATGGCTTCGCTGTAGTCTGGGGTTAAATCACCGCCGGGTTTTACGCCGAAGCCATAGGGATACGGGAAGCCGTCGTAAGCGTTCATGCGGGTCGTGACGATAAAATCGGATCTGGTGCTGGTTTTGGCGCCGCGGACCGATTCGAGAAGCAACCGGCTTCGGTTTTCGAGACTGCCGCCGTAGCGGCCGGGGCGCTCGTAGGCCGAAAGCAGTTCGCAGTTCAGATACCGGTGGCAACATTTGATATCGACGCCGTCAAAGCCGGCGCGTTCGGCGTAAACGGCACCTTGTATCAGGGCTTCGCCGACGCGGTCGAGGTCACTGTCGCTCAGAATGCGGGAGGAGTCGATGGGGTTCTCCTGTTCAAAGATTGGATTGTTATAGGCGATGAGAGGCGCCGGAACGCCTTCAGGTTTGCTGTACCGGCCCGAATGGGTGGCCTGCATGATGACGGTGGGCTCCCGACCGGTTTCTTTGAGCGCGGTCTCTTTGATGTCCCAGACGATGCGGCGAAAGGAATCGAGGGTTTGATCGCTCATATAGAGCTGGCGGGGGTTGGCGCGTCCTTCGGGGAGGACGGCGGTGGCCTCGAACCAGATCAGCCCCGCCCCTCCTGCCGCCAAACGGCGGTAACGGCGGATGGTCAATTCACCCGGACGGCCGTCCGCCGTGCCGTCACATCCTTCCATGGCTTGGCAGACCAGGCGGTTTGGAAAATGTTTGGAGCCTAACGTCAGGCCTTTTTTCAGAACAGAGGTATCCTCCGCGTAAGGGAGCGGGTTTGCCAATATGGCGTTTTGTTGATCGAAAATCGCTTTTGTGTTGCAAACAGCGGCTTTCACGGCAGTCTCTCCTTTTTTCTGTTTGATCCTGCCTCCATCCTAAACCACATGGGGCGGGAATGCAATCAATTTTTTGCTTTTTACTATGTAAATCTTGTTAAGCCTGTGTTATAATGTGCTTGGAATTGTGTAATTTTTGCGCATTTTTGAGATTTGCATCAATCTTTACATAGCGTTGGCGGTGAAGATAGGGTACAATTGGGAGGAATTCCATGACGGAGTCTTTTGTAAATGGCGCGTATCATATGACCGGCGTTCAACAAGTAGCGGCGCATACCCATGTGGGGAGTCAGATCTTGTTTGTCAAATCTGGGCGATTGCACCTTACGATTTCCAACCAGACCTATGAAGTCACGCGGCCGTCGATCATTTTTATCAGCGACCTGGAGCGGCATGCCTTCTCGGTTTTAGGCGACGAATACGATCGGTATTACCTTTATCTGTCGCGTTCCTTTCCTGAGCGCGGCTTGCTGAACCCTGTGCTGTTTTCGCCTTTGCGGCACCGGCCGGCCGGATTCCGGCATGTTGTCGAGGTGGGAGAGAACTCAGATGCGGTTGAGTCCCTGTTTCGGGAGCTTTGCATGGAAGCCGGCTCTGAGCAACCGTTCGGGGACGAGCGGGCGATTCTTTTATTTGGCGAATTGATGATTTTGCTCTATCGCCGCGCGCCGGCCCTCTTCGGCCCGGTTTCGGACGATTCTTCGGCGCTGGTGCTGGCGGTGCAACGCCGGCTCGAGACCGGTTTCGCCGAGCGTATCACATTGACCGCGCTGGCTGAAGAGTTCCATATCAGCGCCTGTTATCTCTCTCATCTGTTCAAACGGGTGACGGGATATAGCGTAATGCAATACCTGAACCGTTACCGCCTGGCCGTGGCCCGCAATCTTCTGGCCGCGACCAACCGCAGTGTTACCGATATCGTCTTTGCCGCGGGATTTAGTGATCACAGCAATTTTTCCCGCGCATTTCACAAGGAAATGGGATGCACGCCGGTGGAATACCGCCGGCGGACGAAAGGAGTCCGACAGGAATGAAAAGTATTTTACTCGGAGACGAAAAGCAAATAGGATCGGTCTTTTCGCCTGCGGTCCGCGCTGAGCTGGAACGGCTTGCGGGCCTAGAGGCCGCAAGGGTCTATACCAAAGCGCAATTGTTGGAACAGCCTTTGCCGGGTGTCGAGGCAGTTTTTTCGACCTGGGGGATGCCGGTTTTCAGCGAAGATGAAATCGCGCGCGCACTTCCCGACTTAAAGGCTGTTTTCTATGCGGCCGGGACGGTCAAAGCCTTCGCACTCCCTTTTTTGCGCCGCGGCATTCAAGTCTTCAGCGCCTGGGCGGCCAACGCCGTTCCGGTCGCAGAATATACTGTCGCGCAGATCATTCTAGCCAACAAAGGCTTTTTCGGCGCCCAAAGGCGGTTTGATTCCCGCGTCGGGTTTGGCACTGCAAAGGATTACGCTTCTCATTTTCCGGGTTCTTATGGGTGTAAGGTCGGGATCGTCGGCGCTGGGATGATCGGCCGTTTGGTGGCTGAACTGCTGAAAGCTTACCGGCTGGAAGTGCTGGTATATGACCCGTATTTGTCCGAAGCAAAGGCGGCGGAGCTTGGCGTCAGGCAGGTTCCACTCGAAACACTCTTTTCAGAATGTCGTATTGTGTCGAACCATGTCGCCAATATTCCGGAAACGGTTGGCATGTTCGACTATGCGCTGTTCTCCCGTATGCCGCAGTACGCCACCTTTTTAAACACCGGCCGGGGCGCGCAGGTTATCGAGGAAGACCTTGCCCGGGTGCTCAAAGAGCGGCCGGATTTGACGGCGGTGCTCGACGTCACCTGGCCTGAGCCGCCCGAAGCAGGCCATCCCTTTTATCAGCTCGAGAACTGCATCCTGACGCCGCACATCGCCGGAAGCTCGGGTGACGAAGTCGTCCGCATGGCGGCCTACATGGTGGAGGAGTGCCGCCGCTATATCAAGGGAGAGCCTACGTTATACGCCGTATCGGAAGCCATGCTGGCAACTATGGCTTAAAGGAGGAGTCCGAAATGCAAACTTTATTTCCGGGCCTTGTATCGGTCTCGTTCCGCGAACATACGCCGGCTGAAATCATCGCCGCCGCGGCGAAAAACGGCCTTCGCGGCATCGAATGGGGCGGGGATGTGCATGTCCCTGCCGGCGATTTGAACACTGCGAGATCGGTTGGAGACGCGACCCGGGCCGCAGGACTGGAAGTGGCGGCTTACGGCTCCTATTATCGGCTTGGGCTGGGCCATGATTTTGGCGACGTTCTAGCTTCGGCAAAGGCATTGGGCGCGCCTGTCATGCGCATTTGGGGGTATGACCGCGGTTCGGCCGAAATCGACGAGAAAACCTTTCACGCGTTAGTCGAGGAGGCCCGTTGGGTGGCGAGGCGAGCGGCAAAGGAACAAATTACACTCTGCCTCGAATGCCATCACGGCACACTGACCGACGACGCGGCCTTTTCCCTTCGGTTTTTGGAGGCGGTGGGCGCAGATAACCTGCGTATGTATTGGCAACCCAATCAATATAAAAGTGATGCTTATAACCTCGAAGCGGCGCGCATGTTGGCTAATGTGACGGTGCACTGCCACGTCTTCCATTGGGATGCGCAAAACCGCTATCCCCTTGCTGAGGGCAAAGAGATTTGGCAGCAGTATCTCGATGTTTTCCGAGCGACGGGCAGACCGCATGGATGCCTGTTGGAATTCATGCACGACGGCCGGCTCGAATCGCTCAGCCAGACCGCGCATACATTGCTTGATTGGCTTCGATAAAAAAGGTCCCGCGTTTATGCGGGACCCTTTTTATTTGGCGGCCGGCAGGTCTCTTTTTTTCATTTTTGCAAATCCGACGAATGATAAAATCATCTCGACCAGCACAAACAAAGCGTACAGCGGGAATAACACCATTGCCACGGCATAAAGGATTGCACCGGTCAGCGCGGACCATCGCAACCGGCAGGCCCAACCTAGGATGTTGAACAGCACAGCAAGGGCGACTACAATCATGTGGGGCATAACCAAAGCCGTCGCAATTCCTGTACCGATCGCCTCAGCCGCATCAGATGCACCGGCGATACTGCCTGAAAAATATGACACAAGATAGACCGCATATGCCAAGCCGATGATCCACGAAACCAAAAGTATAACGCTTCTTTTGTTTTGCTCCATTTATGACACCTCCTTAATAAATTTAACCATATAAGTATAAAATAGCCTATATAGTTTATTTTATTATACAGGTTTAGCCTATACAATTCAAGTATAAATAAACTAAATAGGCGTGATTTTTATGGATTATTATCAAATTGGCCAAAAGATACGAGGTTTTCGGAGGGCGCACGGTCTATCTCAAGAGCAACTCGCCGAATTCGTTGGAATTTCTGTGACGCATATGAGTCATATTGAGACCGGAAATACGAAACTTAGCCTACCCGTCTTGGTATCGATTGCAAAAGCGCTTGAAGTGCAGACCGACGACCTGCTGTTTGCGCAACAGTCCGGCCGTAATACAGCCTTGACTGAGTTAAACGCGCTGTTGGACGGGTGTTCGGCAAAACAAGTTCGCGTGATTACCGATCTTGCAAAAGCGGCAAAGATTTCGCTTGAGAAACATTTGCCGGAATCTATTGCAGGGTAAGAAACGCGGCCTTGAGGAGATTAAAAAGCCTAAATTTTTGCACAAAAACACCCAAAACGGAGTTCCGTTTTGGGCGTTGCGATCAACAGGAGATTGACACCAACTAACGCATAAACAGGCAACCCCCGCAAAGCCGGGGGGTTGCCTGATAATTTCATTAAAGTTCGATTCCTAAAATAATGATGCCGACGGCGGCGACAGCGATGGCCGCATACTGTTGCCAAGAGAGCTTTTCTTTTAAGAGCAGTCGCGCCCATAAAAGAGAAAAGACGCAATAAGACGAAATCATCGGCGCGGCGACAATCGAATTCGAACCGATGGCGAAGATGTAAGCAAACTGCCCGGCCGTCTCGCAGACAGCGGCGGTCAGCTTCGGCCCTTCCCTGCGCGGCGTCAGTTTTTGCTTGCGAATGATAACAACGTAAACAAAGGCGAAAATAGCCATGGCGAGGAAGGTCAGCTCATATGCGATATTGGCCGATTCCTCTGCGATGTAACCGTCGAGCAAAATGGTGTCGGCAAAGGTGCCCAAGCCGTCAATGAGGCAATAAAGGAGCGGAAAGAGCACTGCAATGACGCTATGGGTATACTTGCGCTCCACCGTTTCGCCCGATTGTTTTCGCAAAGCCAGCTCCTCGCGACGCTCAAACACTGATAGGAAAATGACGCCCAAGCAGATGAGGGCTACGGCGACAAACTGGAACCAAAGCATGGTCTGCTTTAAAAACAGGAAACATAAAAGAGAAGAAACCGCACCCGATGAGTTGCAGATCGGTGAGGAAACCGACAAAACGATATAGCGAAGGCCGACATATCCAAGGATCATCGATAAAATGTAAAGGAAGGAAGCAGGCAGATACGTTACGATGTCTATGAGCGAAAATGGGGTGCCGAGGCAGAGCATGACAATGGCGTGAATTCCCATGACGCCGCCGACCATCATCACCATTTTCCAGTGACTGTATGGGTCGTCGGGTTTTGAGCCCATTTTAGAAAAAAGGTCGGAGCCGCTCCAGAAAAGAATTGCAATCAAAGAAAGCCAGAACCAGTTCATTTTTGTTTCTTCCTGTCTATGTAGATTTTTATTTGACCGGTGCACAAGGGCGCTTATAAAAAGGGGAAATGACCAGTACCCTTAGCGCCACGAAATTGGCCTGCAACCTTTGGCGCAGAAGGCAAATCTCACGTTGTCCACAGCGTTTGGAACCATACTTAAAAGGTTCGCACAAGCAGATCGGGTTGTTTTGCTTTATACGAAATAACTACGCGCAAAAACCAACCGGAACCTTGAAACAATTCCATTCAGGTGCAACAGAGTATTGCGAAAGCAGAAATTAATGCGGTTCGGTCAAACCGATACTTAGGACTCAACAAAAAACCGGGAAGCCTTCTTGCTCCCCGGTTTTGTAACCAAATTATCGCTTCGAGAACTGCGGCGCTCTACGTGCGGCCTTAAGACCATACTTCTTACGCTCTTTCATTCTCGGGTCGCGGGTCAACAGGCCCGCCTTTTTCAGGGTACCACGAAGCTCAGCGTCATATTGCAACAGTGCGCGGGCAATGCCGTGCCGAATGGCACCGGCCTGACCCGTGACGCCTCCGCCGCCGACGCGGCAGACAATGTCGAACTTGCCGAGGGTGTCGGTCAGTACAAGGGGCTGGCGGACAATGAGCTTTAAGGTTTCCAGACCGAAATAATCTTCGATATCGCGGTCGTTGATGGTGATTTTTCCGCTACCGTTATAAACGCGGACACGGGCGACAGAGCTTTTCCTTCTGCCGGTCCCATAAAAATACGGATTTCCTTCAAACATGCTTCTGTCTCCCTTCCTTAAAATTCTACGACTTCCGGTTTTTGGGCGGCTTGCTTATGCGCATCGCCCTTATAAACGCGAAGGCGGGTAAGCGCCTTGCGGCCCAGGGTGGTGTCAGGCAACATGCCCTTAACAGCTAATTCCATCGCCAGCTGCGGGCGGGTGGCCATCAGGGTGCCGTACTGCACTTCACGCAGGCCTCCGACATAGCCGGTGTGACGGCGATAATATTTCTTTTCAAGTTTTTTGCCGGTCAGGATTACCTTTTCAGCGTTGATGACAACGACATGATCGCCGCAGTCGACATGCGGTGTAAACTCCGGTTTACCCTTGCCGCGGAGCAGATCCGCGACCTTGACCGCGACTCGGCCAAGAGGCTTTCCGGCGGCGTCGATTACATACCACTTGCGCTGAATTTCGGCAGGCTTAGCCATATAAGTGGACATAAAGAAACCTCCATTTTTAATTCTTTCGTTTCAGACAAACGTTATCATAGCACAAGTGTGCGCTCTTGTCAATGGAAAAATGCAAAAAAATTAATTTACTTTTCAAAAGCTTTGTTTTTCTCTTGTTTTCTTAATATATCTCCCGTTTTCTCAGCTTTGATTTTTAAAAAAGCAATATTAAAATGCTGGATATATTCAATTTCGACCTCGGCGTTACCAAAAATAGTTCAACAATCCTATGAGAGCAAAGGAAGGCAGTGAATCCAATTTGCGTAAAAACAGATGTTTTAGAATGCAATAGGAAAGCCTGACGGCAAAGAAGTCCTCTAGCGCAAAAAAAGAACGACCACTCGGCCGTTCCTTAATGTTAGTCATTTTTGAGCGCGCGCTCGAGCCAAATGGCGCCGATATCCATCGCATCATAAAGTCCAGTTTTCTCGCTGGTTTTGATGACTCGGTCGCGGGCGCGAAGCTCGATATCGCTATACATCAGGTGCACTTTGACGCGGTCGGCCATTTCAAGGTCGCCTTGCTTTTTTGTGCTGAGGATTTCCAGCATGATGACGTATTTTTCCGACATATCCCCATAATATAACGTGTTACCGCTCCGC
Organism: uncultured Eubacteriales bacterium; assembly: GCA_949292695.1. Lineage (GTDB taxonomy): Bacteria > Bacillota > Clostridia > Oscillospirales > Acutalibacteraceae > CANQSG01. The sequence continues at coordinate 17,914 of CASFAP010000023.1, forward strand.
ACGAGCGGCTTGCCTTTATACGTTAAAAACTGTTCTTGCTCCATACAATCCGGTCCTTTCGTAGTGTGATAACCAGTTTATCACATTTTCTTCCCGCTGTAAAGCAAAAAAGCGCGCTTCCTCCCGGATGCGCGCTTTTCAGAATTATTTTTCTTCCTTTTTTTCGCCCGGCACTTCGTGGTACAGGTTGAAACGGAATAGCAAGCTTTCATCCTCGGGATTGGTGCAACGAATGGTGGCCTCCGCGATGGAAGCGCCTTTCATAATATTGGCGATGCCGGCGATCTGGCAGAGCTTTGAACGCAAATTGAGCACGTCGCCCTCGCTGGTCTCCAGAAAAACATCGCCCTTGCAGGAGTCTAGCGTCTTGATAAAATCGTTTAAATCGATATCGTGCAGTTGCATATAGTTTGGCATGAGAATGACCTCCTCTTTATTTACTATATGTTAATTTCATTATAAAATACCGGCCGGCTCCTGTCAATCCCCTTCATTTGGCCACTCTTTGGAAAAGAGACGCACTCCCTCGACCCCAACCCGATCGCGGTCGTTTGCCATAGCAGGGAAGATCTCACTGAGCGGCACCAAAACAAAAGCGCGCTCGTAAAGACGAGGGTGCGGCAGGGTGAGCTCCTTTGTTGCAAGCTTTGCCTCCCCATAGAAAAGCAGATCGATGTCTAGTGTGCGAGGGCCGTCTTTTTTGGTGCGCACCCGGCCGCAGGCCGCTTCGATCCCCAATGCCGCGCCGAGAAGCGCCGAGGCCGATAGTTCGGTTTCAACCTTGACGGCGGCGTTTAAAAATGCATCCTGATGCAGATATCCGACAGGGTCGGTTTCATAGATAGAGGAACGCAAGACGACATGCGTGGCGGGTAATCTTTCTAAAGACTGGATTGCGTTTGATAAATATTGCATCCGGTCGCCAAGGTTGGAACCGAGGGCGAGATAGGCCGTCACCGGCATAGGACCACCTCGGTCGCGACATAGTCAAAAATAGCGCTGATGGGCGCCTCCGGCTTTTTGAGCAGAACCTCAACCTTCTGCACCGCAGGATGTTCGGCCAGCACCCGCTCGGCTACAACCCGGGCGGCCCGTTCGATTAAATTGTAACTCTGTTCCGTCATGGCGGCCGATACAGTCTTGCGCACAGCGGCATAATTGACCGTATCATGCAGATCGTCGGTTGTTTGGGCCTTGGTGGTGTCAGCCCAAAGGGTTAAATCCAGGATAAAATTCTGCCCGTCGCGTTTTTCTTCGGGGTTGACGCCATGATAGGCGAAAATTTCAAGTCCCTTTATGAGAATGCGGTTTAACATGGTGCATGCACTCCTTTAATGGCATCGGCCACCCGCGCGGCCTGCACCGCACCGGCGACATCATGGACGCGTATGATATCTGCACCGCCTAAAATGCCAATCGTGTGGGCGGCTACAGTGCCGGGATCCCGCGCTTCAAACGGTGGATCCCCGGCAGGGGCGCCAATGCAACGCTTGCGCGAGGCGCCCAACAGATAGGCATACCCTTCCACTTTAACTTTAGCGGTTTGTTGAATGAGCAGATAATTCTGCTCGAGGGTCTTGCCAAAGCCGATGCCGGGATCTAAGCAAATCGATGCCTTTGGCACACCGAGGCCTTCAGCCGCGGCGGCCATGCTGGCGAGTGCAGTGTGTACTTGGCCGACCGGATCTTCGGGACCGAGCGGTCCATTGTGCATCAAAATCCAGGCGGCGCCAAAGTTGCAGACCACCGCGGCCATCTCTGGGTTGATCGCGCCGCTGACATCATTGATAATCTGGGCGCCCGCCCTGAGCGCCCACTCTGCCACTTCTGGGTAAAAGGTATCGACCGATACCGGCACGCCAACTGTTTGGCAGATATCAGAAAGCACAGGGTCCAGACGAGCCCATTCCTCCTTTGCCGAAATCGGCGTATATCCTGGCCGGGTCGACTGGCCGCCGATATCCAAAATATCGGCCCCAGCGGCCACGAGCCGCCCTGCCTGTTCGCGCGCGGCATCGGGCGAAACATATTTCCCGCCGTCCGAAAAGGAGTCGGGAGTGACGTTGAGGATCCCCATTACGGCCGTGCGGCCGCACGGGAGCAATTCTTTTCCGTTTACCTGCATAGACGCCCCCTCACCGGCTTGTAAGTAGAGCCAGCACTTCGCTTCTTGTCTTGGCGTCTTTTTTGATCCAGCCGCGCAGGGCGCTCGTCTGGGTTTTGGCGCCGGCGGCGCGGGCACCCCGCATGGTCATGCAGAGGTGTTCGGCCTCGATGATGACGGCGACTCCCATCGGTTGCAATTCCTTCTCCAAAAAGTCGGCGATTTGCGAGGTTAGGCGCTCTTGCAATTGCGGCCGGCGGGCAAAATGGTCGACGATACGGGCGAGCTTCGAGAGGCCTATTACCTTTCCGCCCTGGGGAATATAGGCGATATGGGCATAGCCAGTAAAGGGGAGAAGATGATGCTCGCACATGGAATAAAGCGGAATATCCCGCACCGTCACCATCTCTTCGTGCTCGGTTGAGAAGGTTTTGAGAAATTGCTTGGGATCGCCATTTAGACCGCTGAAGATTTCTTCATACATATCGGCGACACGGCGAGGAGTTTCCACCAATCCCTCGCGATTCGGATCCTCGCCGATGGCCTCGAGGATCTCCCGAACGGCGGCCTCGATTTTTGCTTTGTCCATTGTTTCACTTCCAATAGAGTGATTTAAAACCGCTGTCTTAACATATGAATTGAAGGGCCCTGCAGAGCGGCAAAACCCGTCCGGCTCCATGTCATATAGAAATTATGGCTGGTACCCCCTACAATTCCATCGGTTCTAATCATAATCATGTTCCGGCGAACCGGAACAGGCGTATAAGCGCTTTGCATTTTCCGCCAGTGCTTATACCACAACCACTGGTAATTCCGTTACCTTGCGTAAAGACAACGCGCCAGACCGTTTTCGCTTATCCATCGGTTGTGGTGATAATCGTCACAGCGAGGCAGTTGCCAAGAATCGCTCCACGCTGAGTGTGAAGCGCGATGCGCTTTCGCTGTGGACATTAAACCGCACCCGCGACTTGTGCCGCCTCGCGCGATGCGCGCCGCAGGACCGGCTTTGCTAGTCCATTGATTTTGGTCATAGGTTATACGATACGACAAACCGGCGGCCTATGGTAGCAAAAACGCTTTACGTTTTTTGCCTGCGCATATTATATCACAAATCAACCCCAGAAAAAAGCCCCAAATGCTTGACAAGATCGCCCTTTTTAAGGTAGTATAAAGACGCATGTTTGAATCGTGGAAGGGGATGCCTGTTTTGCAGAATCAGGAAAAAAGCATGGAGACCATCGTTGCTCTCGCTAAGGGCCGCGGTTTTGTCTACGCCGGCAGTGAAATTTACGGCGGACTATCGAACACCTGGGACTATGGTCCGCTTGGCGTCGAGCTCAAAAATAACGTCAAAAGGGCCTGGTGGAAAAAATTCGTGCAGGAAAATCCGTATAATGTCGGGCTCGACAGCGCTATTCTTATGAATCCGCAGGTCTGGGTGGCCTCTGGCCATGTCGGCGGTTTTTCCGACCCGCTGATGGATTGCAAGGTCTGCAAGACCCGCCACCGCGCCGATAAGCTCATTGAGGACACCGGCGTTAATCCCGCGGGCTGGAGCTTTGAGCAAATGTCGGATTATATTAAAGAACACAAAATTGCCTGCCCTGACTGCGGCGCATGCGACTTCACCGAAATTCGCAAATTCAATTTGATGTTCAAAACGTTCCAGGGCGTCACCGAAGACGCAAAAAACGAGCTTTACCTCCGCCCTGAAACGGCCCAGGGTATCTTTGTCAACTTTGCGAATATCCAGCGCACTACCCGCCGCAAGCTCCCCTTTGGCGTTTGCCAAATCGGCAAATCTTTCCGAAATGAGATTACGCCTGGCAACTTCGTCTTCCGAACAAGAGAGTTCGAGCAGATGGAACTGGAATTTTTCTGCAAACCGGGTACAGACCTCGAATGGTTTGCCTATTGGAAACAGTACTGCAAAAACTGGCTCTTGGACTTAGGGCTCAAAGAGAAAAACCTGCGTTTGCGGGACCATGAAAAAGAGGAACTGTCGCATTATTCCAATGCGACGACCGACTTTGAATTTTTGTTCCCCTTTGGCTGGGGCGAGCTGTGGGGTATCGCCGATCGAACCGATTTCGACCTCAGCGCACATATGAAGCACTCGTCGAAAAGCCTTGAGTATTTTGACCAAGAGACGAATGAACGTTATGTGCCGTATGTCATCGAACCGTCCTTAGGCGCCGACCGCGTGCTTTTGGCGTTTTTGTGCGATGCCTACGATGAAGAAACCGATGAAAAGGGCGAGACCCGCGTCATACTCCATCTGCATCCGGCATTGGCACCCTATAAGGCCGCTGTATTGCCGCTCAGCAAAAAGCTGGCCGAACCGGCTGGCAAGGTGTTTGAAACCTTGGCAAAGCAGTTTATGGTCGATTATGACGACGCCGGATCGATCGGAAAGCGTTATCGCCGGCAGGACGAAATCGGCACACCCTATTGCATTACCTATGACTTCGATTCCGAAGCAGACGGATGCGTTACGGTGCGCGACCGTGATACCATGGAGCAATCGCGCATCCCCATTTCATCCCTTGCAGATTATTTAAATGAAAAATTAAAATTTTAGGAGGTAATGATTATGGCATTCTGTGGAAAATGCGGCAACCCGTTGCAGGAAAGTGATGCTTTCTGCACGAAATGTGGTGCCCCCGTGCAGGCACAAAAAGATGAATCGGCCGCACAGGCGGTCGCGCAGACCAGTGAGGCACAAAAGGCGGAAACCGCCGCAAACGACTCGGCAACTACTTCTGGCCCGGCCCAACAGGCCACCGGTTCCGAGCAAAAGGCGCCCAATGCACCGCCTTATTATGATCCTTATGGCGGCGATCCCGAGCGCCGCGATGCGGCTCAAAACAAAGCCATGGGAATTCTTTCCTACATTGGGATTTTGGCGCTGGTCCCCCTCTTTGCGGCCAAGGAGTCGCCCTTTGCGCAGTACCATGCCAAGCAGGGGCTGACCTTGTGTATTATTGAGATTGCCTATGCGGTCCTAACGACAATTTTGCGCTGGGTCTTCAGCTTGATTTTCCGGCTTGTGCGGGTTTATTGGATTTATAACATATTTTTTACCGTTTTGAATTTTGTATTTTTCATCGGTGGCGCGCTTTTGCTGGTGCTGGCCGTAATCGGCATCGTCAACGCTGTGAATGGCAAAAAGGAACCCCTTCCAGTCCTTGGAAAGCTGAAATTATTCAAATAAACAAAATTGCGGCCGCAAATCTGAAGTTTCAGATTGCGGCCTTTTTAAAGGAAGTAACAAGATGATCATTCAGCGTAAAACGCAATTTCAAAAAAACCTCTCGGAACTGCCGGCAGAGTTCCAGGAGGCCGCCTCGCAGTTTGGGAATTATATCGCCTTTCAACAACGATATGATGCCGCGATTAAAGAGGTCAGCACGAAGCTTGAAATCCTCGACGACGAGTTCCGGGTGCGGTACCGCCATAACCCGATTCATCACCTGGAATGCCGTTTAAAATCTGTGCCCAGCCTGCTCGAAAAGTTAAAGCGGAAAGGGTTACCTTTGACCCTCGAAGCGGCCATGAAAAATCTGACGGATATCGCCGGCATCCGTGTGATATGCTGTTATGTCGACGATATCTACCGCATAGCCGATCTGCTATTGCGGCAAACCGACGTGGAATTGCTTCGCCGCACAGATTACATCGCCGAACCCAAATCCAACGGCTACAGGAGTCTGCACCTTGTCGTACAAATCCCGATTTTTTTGTCGGAGCGGACCGAGTTCGTCCCGGTTGAGATCCAAATCCGCACCGAAGCCATGGATTTTTGGGCCAGCCTAGAGCATCAGTTGCGCTACAAGACCGATCAGTCGGTTTCGCCGGAATTATGTGACATGCTTAAGAATTGCGCGGAAGATATCAATGATGTGGAACTCAGGATGCAAAAAATCCATCAGACCTTAAATGAATTAGAATAAAACGTCTTTCCTGGACAAACAAGAATTTAAAGCGGCTTGGTTGTCTTGTATTGGACGGCGACGCCGGCAAATGTCAGCACAACGCCTACGATGAGCAGGAGAATTTCGCCGTAGTCCCAATTAAGAACACCGGTATAATTGCAAAAACTATCTGCCAATACAAAACCACCTTGGATCGCGGTCGAAATAATCAACACATCGCGCGTAAACCGGATGGCCAATAACCCGAGTAAAATGCCGGCTACTAGGCAGACGCCCGCGAGTGCCCAACCTGTAAGCGGAACAAAACGGCAGACAAGCAGGCTGGCCAGTGCCAAGCAGAACAGAAACACACCGAGCTTATAAAGCTTAAAGGCCAACGCGCCAAAGAGAACGCCAATGACTAGCGCAACACAGATCATGATCCATTTCGCGGTCTCTTCAGGCAAAATGGCCGCGCCAAGAGTAGCGCCCAGCATCGCACCATAAAGGACGATCCAGAGCTTTTGCAACTTAAATCCTAAAAAACAGTTGAGTGCGGCCAGAACAGTGCCGCTGATCGTAACAGCGCCGAAGAAGGTTTGAATTTCTTGCAACTTAATTCCTCCGTTTGCGGCCCGAGAGCCGTATTCTCTGGGTCCTCCGCTCTGCCTCTACCAGATGATTGGCATGCCGCAGATGTGGCCCAAAGTTTACTAGTATTTATTGAAGGCCTATTTTAAGGCCGGTCGCAAGGCGAATGCTATACCGAACTCAGCAACTATAGTTGAATTCATACCCCAATATAGCTGGTCGTTTCTATCATACTCAAAGCGTTAAGCACTGTCAAGCCTTTTCAGTGGCGAGGCGCCTGGGTATTTTACGTCGATTTTACAGACCAGCCTTTCCTTGTCCCTGCAAATATGGTACAATATTTTTTATAAGGTAAGGAGGCATGAGGCATGCTATATCTTGTGGAAGACGATAAAGATATCCGTGAGTTAGAACGTTATGCATTGACGACGGCAGGCTTTGCAGTCGAAGCATTCAGCTGTTCAGAAGAGTTCTTTGCCGCCTGCGAAACCGCAAAGCCCGATCTTGTTTTGCTTGACATCATGTTGCCAGATGAAGACGGGCTTTCTATTTTGCGGCGGTTGCGGGAGGAATCTTGGTCCCGTAGGTTGCCGGTCATGTTGGTGACAGCTAAGACAGCTGAACTTGATACGGTGCGAGGTTTGGACCTTGGAGCCGACGATTATCTGACAAAACCCTTTGGTGTGCTCGAATTGGTCTCGCGGGTCAAGGCGCTCCTTCGGCGCGCCTCAGCCGATGCGGAGGATGCGACTACCTCCTTTGACGTCGGCCCGCTCCACCTTGAAACCGATACACGAACCGTTACGGTTTCGGGCAACCCAGTATCACTCACCTATAAGGAATTTGAACTTCTTTCATTTTTCATGCGTCACCCGAAGATGGTCTTTTCCAGGCAGGCATTGCTCGATCAAGTTTGGGGGTTTGCCTTTGCCGGAGAGAGCAGGACAGTGGATATGCATGTCAAAACCCTTCGCGAAAAATTGGGTGAGGCGGGGACATTAATCCGTACCGTTCGCAGTGTCGGTTATAAGCTGGAGGCCTGAAAATGGAAGAAAAGATCACTTCCAGGCTTTTTCTGTGCGGTTTGGTGGCGACGCTCTTGACTGCGGTTTGCCTTACCTTCATGTTCCGCCATACCTTTGACAACCATTTGTCGTCCCAGATTCGGCAGAATGTTGACTTGGTGGCCGAAGCCTATGTCCGGCTCGAGGATCCGTCGGAGCTTTCTTCTTTTGCGGCCGACGGCTTGCGCGTTACTTTAGTATCGCCATCTGGACAAGTCTTGTTCGAAAGTACGGGGGCGTCTGAGCTCGATAACCATCTGGATCGCCCCGAGATCACCGCCGCTCTCAATGAGGGCTATGGCGCGGCGCGCCGCCACTCCGACACCCTATCCGAGCAGGTCTATTATGCCGCCAAACGGATGCCGGACGGCAACGTGCTTCGCGTTGCCATGGAGGTCGGCGGATTATACAGCCAGTTTTACAATATGTATCCCTGGATGATCGGCATGTTGCTCATATTGATCTTATTATCCATTATCTTCGCGATTTTTCTGACCCGGAAGCTTCTTCGTCCGGTGCATCTGATCGCCGACCACCTGCAACATCCGCGTGACATCGATATCGATTCTGTCGATCGGGAGTTGCAACCCTTTGTGCGGGAGTTGCAACTGCAACATGAACTCAGCGATCACCGGTTCGCCGATTTGACGGAACAAAAAAATACGCTTCAGGCCGTGATCGAGCATATGTCGGAAGGGCTCCTCTTCTATACACCCGACGGCCAGATTCGCCTGGCCAACGCGAGCGCTGAACGGCTATTGCGGCAGACCGAGCCACTTTTGGGCAAGGACGCTTTTTCGATCGCGCCGCTTTGCGACTGCCTGCCGCAGGACAATGCCCCGGCCAGAAGCGAACTTGAGTGCGGCGGCCGCAGGCTCCAGATCATGTCGGGCCCTGTCATCGACCAGGACGGCAAACAGGGCGGAACGGTCTGCCTGCTTTTGGATATTACAGAAAAAAGCCAGATTGAACGCATGAAGGCTGAATTTACCGCCAATGTCACCCACGAACTGAAAACGCCGCTGACCTCAATTTCAGGCTATGCTGAGCTGATTGAGGCCGGCATGACGGCTCCCGAGGACACCAAAAAATTCGCCGGCGTCATCCGCAAGGAATCGGCGCGACTTTTGAGCCTGATCGGAGATATTCTGAAACTCTCGAGCCTAGAATCGGGAGAACTGGCAACCGAGTTTGAGCCGGTCAACCTTTTGGAGCTTTTGCAGGAAACGGCGGATCGGTTGCGCCTGTCGGCCGAGAAACGCCAGGTCACCTTGCGGGTGACAGGATATCCCTGCACTGTCAAAGCCGACCGGGAGCTGATCAGCGAACTGGCCTACAACCTCTGCGACAATGCCATCCGTTATAACCGGCCGGGCGGGCTGGTTGAGTTAAATGCCTGCGATAAGACGCTGACGGTGTCTGATAACGGAATTGGTATCCCCAATTCCCATTTGCCGCGAATTTTTGAGCGGTTTTACCGCGTCGATAAAAGCCGTTCCAAGGAAACTGGAGGTACAGGTTTAGGTCTTGCTATCGTAAAATACATTGCCGAACGGCATGGTGCGACGCTGGATTTGACCAGTCGGGAAGGGGAAGGGACAACGGTCAAAGTCATCTTTCCAGCATAAATCTTTAAAATCTTTACTAAAATTTTACAAAGTCTGTACGAAGCCTTTACCAAAGCCCATTAGTATGAATGTGGAGTATGGTGGGAGGTTATTGTATGGACTTTTTTATGGTACTGTCATTGTTGGGCGGTCTGGCGCTATTTTTGTATGGCATGCATACGATGAGTGTCGGGCTCGAACACATGGCAGGCGGCCGCTTGGAGAGCCTTTTGCGCCGCATGACTGACAGCGTCTGGAAAGGGATCCTGCTCGGCACGATGGTTACAGCGGTCATTCAGTCCTCCTCGGCCACAACTGTAATGGTGGTCGGCTTTGTCAATGCAGGAATTTTGCAACTATCGCAGGCCGTCGGCATCATAATGGGCGCCAACATTGGAACGACTGTCACGGCCTGGATTTTGAGCCTGACTGGCCTCTCAGGAGACAGTTTTTGGGTCCAAATGCTCAAACCGGATAACTTTTCTCCCATCTTTGCCATGGTGGGGATTATCTTTTTAATGTTTATGCATTCCGAAAAGTTGAAAGAGATCGGCTCGATTTGCGTTGGTTTCGCTATTTTGATGTTTGGCATGTCGACCATGCAGGCCGCAGTGGAGCCGCTCGGCGAAATGGAGGCCTTCCGGAATCTGCTGATCGCCTTTTCAAAATATCCGCTTCTTGGTATCCTTGCCGGCACTGTATTGACTGCAATCATTCAGTCTTCTTCGGCATCAGTCGGCATTCTGCAGGCCCTGACGGCAACAGGGAGCCTGACGTTTGGAGCCGCGATCCCTGTTTTGCTCGGTCAGAACATCGGCACCTGTGCCACTGCGCTCATCTCCTGCATTGGGGCCGGAATTAATGCTAAGCGTGCCGCCCGGATCCATCTGTATTTTAATTTGATTGGAACGGCTATCTTTATGGTGTTGTTTTATGGTATCAAACTTTTCGTTGATATGCCATTTTTGGATAGCAAACCGACGCCGATGCATATCGCAATGGTCCATACGACCTTCAACGTAATGGCGACGCTGATACTGGCCCCCTTTGCAGGGAAACTAGCCAATATCGGTCGCCGCCGGGATGCTTTAAAAGGACAAGCTACCGCGTCGGCGCAACCTGAGCTGGAGAGCCGGTTGCTTGCGACTCCTTCGGCCGCGTTGGCGCAAAGCCGTTTGGCCATTGCCGAGATGACGCGCCTTGCGCGGCAAAACTTGTTTGACAGCATGGATCTCGTCATGCAGTATAACAAAAAAACCGCAACGGAGCTCCAACGCCGGGAACAACAGATCGACAGTTATGAGGATCGGCTGGGCACCTATCTCGTGCAACTCAGCGGCCGGGCACCGAGTGAAAGCGAGAGCTTAGAAATTTCGAAAATGATGCGTGTACTCGGCGATATCGAACGCATCGGCGACCATGCGCTCCATTTTTGCGCCATTGCGGGTCATAAAAACCGCTCCGCCTTCTCCGAGGCGGCCAAGGCAGAGCTGAATGTTTTTTTTGCGGCTTTGCGCGATATCGTCGACCGGACGGCCAATGCACTTTTGGAGGATGATGCGGCGTTAGCGGCAAGGGTAGAGCCGCTTGAACAGGTCATTGATCACCTGTGTGAAACCCTAAAAGCGCGGCACATGGAGCGGTTGCGGAAGGGCTATTGTTCGGCTGACGCCGGCATTGCTTTTCTGGAACTTTTGACAGGAGGGGCAAGGGTTTCGGATCACTGCTCGAATATCGCGGTTTGCGTGATCCGCATCCACTCTGCGCACCTGGATTCGCATGATTATCTTGGAAGATTAAAGGCCCAACCTGACACGAAATTTTCAGAAGAATATGCGCAAGCGCTTGAAACCTATGCGCTTCCGGCATATCAGACGGTCTAAATGTAGGCGGACGGTCGCATGCGGATCGCGCCAATACATAAACGGAAGTCGGGCCCCAATGATCGCTAATTTACCAAGCGTGTAGTTCAAAAAGTTTTTTAATCGAATCAGTCGGTTGAGCACTTGCTCATCGGCTGATTTTTGCTTAGATTTAGCTTTTTCAGGTTTGAGACGGATGCCTTTCAATAAAAGTTTGTTTTCCACACATGAAATGGGACGCGTTTTCATATAGATGTATGGGAAAATAAAATCAGCTGTCCGGCTTTACGCCGGCCGGACAAGAAAAAGAAAGGCATGATCAGGATGGATTACTACTGCCCCGAGGGCTGGTTGCTCGATACCGCAAAAAATCAACGGGCGATTGCTTCGCCCAGCACGATCACAGAAGCATATGTAAAGGGCGAGATCCTGGAGGCAGTTGCGACGATGTGCGACGCACAACACAACCTGCTTGTCAATCTGGGATGCATGAAAGGGGTTATCCCGCGCAAAGAAGGCGCCATTGGCATTTCCGACGGCACAACTCGGGATATCGCCCTGATTTCGCGAGTTGGAAAGCCGGTCTGCTTTACTGTCACAAGCATCCAGGCCGATGCGAACGGACAGCTTTATGCGACGCTTTCCCGCCGCAATGCGCAGGTGCGCTGTATGCAGGAATATATCCGCACTCGGCGGGCAGGCGATATCGTCAACGCCAAAGTGACCCATCTTGAGAGCTTTGGCGCCTTTTGCGATATCGGTTGCGGGATTGTCGCACTCTTGCCCATAGATGCAATTTCGGTCTCGCGCATTTCCCATCCTCGCGATCGCTTTTCAGCTGGCGATGACATTCGCGCCGTAATTAAACAAATTGCACCCGACGGCAGGATTACTTTGACGCACAAGGAACTGCTTGGGACTTGGGAAGAAAATGTCGCGCAGTTTTCTCAAGGTGAGACCGTCTCCGGTATCATTCGTTCGGTCGAGGAATACGGCGTTTTTGTCGAATTGACCCCGAACCTGGCGGGGCTTGCCGAGCCGAAGACCAATGTTTACATAGGTCAGCAGGCCAGTGTTTATATTAAAAGCATTATCCCTGAAAAGATGAAGGTCAAATTAATTATTATTGACAGTTTTGATTGCGAATATGCAGAACCCTCCCATTATTTTATCGAAGGCAATCATATCGACCGTTGGAACTATTCCCCCGAAAGCTGTTGCAAGCAGATTCTAAGTGTCTTTTCGACTACCTAAGGATTGCAAAACGGAAAAGGATTGGATATAATAAAGAAGACGCAGGGCTTCCTGCGTCTTCTTTCGGATTTGAATCCGGACAGGCATTTTTATCAAGAAAAATATGTGAATCACTTGGGAGATGAACCACGATGGCAGAGGATCGCAAATGTGATAAGCAGGGGTGCACTGGTGACTGCGAGGGTTGCGCCAGCGCCAAGGCCCCAGAATCCTTTTTGGAGCCGACCAATGAATTCAACTGCATAAAAAAGGTGGTTGGCATTGTAAGTGGTAAGGGCGGTGTCGGCAAGTCGCTGGTCAGCGGCATGTTGGCGATAGAGATGCGCCGAAAAGGCTACGAAATAGGTCTTATGGACGCAGACATCACCGGGCCGTCGATTCCACAGATGTTTGGCGTCACAGCGCGGGCAAAATCGGCTGAATATGGCATTATGCCTGAAGTGACAGCCTCCGGCATTAAAATGATGTCGATCAATCTGTTGCTAAAAGAGAGCGATGCGCCGGTTGTTTGGCGCGGGCCGGTTATTTCGGGGGCAGTCAAACAGTTTTGGAGCGACGTAATCTGGGGCGATATCGATTACCTCTTCATTGATATGCCGCCGGGGACGGGAGACGTGCCGCTGACAGTCTTTCAGTCGATTCCGCTCGACGGCATTGTCATTGTGACTTCTCCGCAGGAGCTTGTGTCGTTGATTGTGAAAAAGGCATATCACATGGCTGAAATGATGCATATCCCGGTGCTGGGTCTTATTGAGAATATGAGCTATGTCAAGTGCCCTGACTGCGGCCGGGAGTTCCGCATTTTTGGAGAGGGCAAGACCCAAACGGTGGCTGATGAACTGGGCAGTCCCCTCCTGGGGCGATTGCCGATCGACCCAAAACTGGCCGAACTTTGCGATACCGGCGAGATCGAACGCTTGACGCAGGATTATTTGGCGTCGGCGGCCGATCAGATTGACGAGATGGTAAAAAATAAATAATGAAAAGCCACCCTTATGCCTTTCGGCAAAGGGTGACTTTTTTTGCAAGTGGCTGGGGCGTGTAAACGCGCCCGTATCATAGCGGCGAGACTATTGTACATTAGAAAATTCGCCTTGCGGCGGGGATGCGATAATAATATACGGCCGTAGTGCCATGCCTGGCAGGATCGCTATGAATGCTGATTTATCGGCAGTCTGGAAAGCGAAAGCATTATTTATCTCGCTTTTTATATAGGATTATTTCCGCATCAGCGCCACCCTCACCGTATTCGCAAACCAAAAGATGACTTTCGTCGGCCGCCAATCCATAACACCGGCCACTGCCTTTTTTGCATACTTGGTTGCCTAAATAAATCTTTTCATCTTCTAATAATTGAACGGTTTGGCCGCTTTGGAGTGTGTACGCAAGATTGATAAAAGATCCTTTGAGTGCATTCAGACTCGTTACTTCTGCCATGTCTTGAATGCCGAGTGCATTAAACTCAGCAAGCAACTGCTCTTCCAGTTCACAAGAGGTATCAAGGCATTTCTCGCAATGCGTCAGCCCCTTGTTTTGGCAACACATTGCTTTGACACATGCGCCACCGAACGGGTGCCCTTTCGTTTCCATACAACCGCCGCAAGTATCTGTAAATTCACATTTTTTGCAATCAAGCCCGCATATTGAACTCACGATAGCATCCTCCTAAAATGGAATGTACAATCTTATGGAATTCCCTTCCCTTTGCTCGGCAACCCACTGATGAATATGATCTTTTGACGAATGAGGGCTTACAAAATGAATTTGCTTTCAACATTCGGTTCGGGCGTTGATACACTTAAAAATCATTTTGTCAACTTAATTCTATAACCCCTATGATTTCAGATCCGGAATAACATCGCGCCGTAGGAAGCATAGGGCCAGTGCTGAGCTGAAAGATTGGATTCAAGCTCATCGAGCACCTCGCGCAACGACTCCATCGCCGCCAGGACTGCGTCGTGCATGTGTCGCGCAGTGTTGGCCGCATCCCCCTGCTCCCCACTTTCGGCAACAGCTTCCTCGAGCCGAGTAAGCCGGATATACATCTCATCTGCTAATGGCGTCAGACGGCATAGCATCTCGTATTCGAGCCGGTTCCCAAACCCTTCTTTTTCTTTCCAATTGCGAGCCAGTTCAGCCGTGTATCCGCTAACCGCCGGAAGGACGTCCTTTTTTACCATGTCGAGCATGGTGAGCGCCTCGATATTTATGACTTTATTGTAACTCTCAAGCAGAATTTCATAACGTGATTGCAGTTCTGTCTCGGTCAGGACGCCGTGTGTTGTAAATAGGCGGATGTTTTTCTTGGCGCGAAATGCCTCGGCCGCGTCGACCGTTGAGCGAAGATTCAAAAGTCCGCGCCGTTTGGCCTCGGCTTCCCATTCGGCCGAATAACCGTCGCCGTTGAAGATGATGCGCCGGTGCTTTTGAATGGTCTCGCGTATCAGGCCGTTGATGGCGGCTGTAAAGTCATCGGCTTCTTCGAGCCGCTCGGCAAACTGCCGCAACGATTCGGCGACGATCGTGTTGAGTACGGTATTCGGGCCGGCGATCGAAAGCGCGCTCCCCGGCATCCGGAATTCAAATTTGTTGCCTGTAAAGGCGAAGGGCGAAGTACGGTTGCGGTCAGTTGTATCCTTTGGGATATTGGGTAAAACGTGAACGCCAATTTCCATCTTCAGCTTTTCTGCGCCGGCATAGGTGCTTCCGTTTTCAATGGCGTCGAGAATGGCTTCGAGCTCATCGCCCAAAAAGATTGAAATAATAGCGGGCGGCGCTTCATGAGCGCCCAAGCGGTGATCGTTGCCGGGCGAGGCTACAGAGACCCGCAACAGGTCCTGATACTCGTCGACAGCTTTGATGACAGCGCAGAGGAAAAGTAAAAATTGCGCGTTCTCAAAAGGAGTTTTACCAGGATCCAACAGATTGTCGCCCGTATCGGTCGAGAGCGACCAGTTGTTGTGCTTTCCGCTTCCGTTGACGCCGGCAAAGGGCTTTTCGTGAAGCAGACATACCATCCCGTGCCGCTCGGCGATTTTTTTCATGACCTCCATGGTAATTTGGTTATGATCCACCGCGATGTTGGTTGTCGTATAGATCGGGGCGAGTTCATGTTGGGCCGGCGCGGCCTCATTGTGCTCGGTTTTGGCCAGAATGCCAAGCTTCCAAAGCTCCTCGTTGAGCTCATTCATAAAAGCTTTGACCCGCGGTTTGATGGCGCCGAAATAATGGTCGTCCATTTCCTGGCCCTTAGGCGCGCGGGCCCCAAAGAGGGTGCGTCCGCAATAAATTAGATCTTTGCGGGAATCAAACAGCGACTTGTCGATCAGAAAATATTCCTGTTCAGCACCGACCGTGGTCAAAACGCGCCTTACCGTCGTATTTCCAAAAAGCCTTAAAACCCGCAAGGCCTGTGTGTTGATAGCCTCCATCGAACGCAATAGCGGCGTCTTTTTATCGAGCGCTTCGCCACCGTAAGAGTAAAAGGCGCAGGGAATGCACAGAGTGTTGTCCTTAATAAAGGCATACGACGTCGGGTCCCAGGCCGTATAGCCGCGCGCCTCAAAAGTCGCGCGAAGACCGCCGGACGGGAAGCTCGAGGCGTCGGGCTCGCCTTTTATGAGTTCTTTGCCCGAAAACTCTAAAATGACATGGCCGTCGCTTGTCGGGCTGATAAAGCTGTCATGTTTTTCGGCTGTGACGCCGGTCAGGGGCTGGAACCAATGCGTAAAATGCGTCGCACCCTTTTCAATGGCCCATTCCTTCATTGCGTGGGCGACAGCGCCGGCGATATTTGGATCGAGCGTCCGCCCAATTTGAATCGTCTTTTTTAGGGTTTTATAAACATCCTTTGGGAGTTTTTCGCGCATGGTGGCGTCGTTGAATACCATGCTTCCAAAAATCGTCGTCGTGTCAGCCACAGATTTTTCCTCCTTGTGCTCAAAAAAACGCAGGGCCAAAGCCCTGCAACCCATTGCGGTTTTTTCCAGTATAATCGCTCTATGCTCAAAAAGTCAACCGGTTGGGGACCACTTTTTGCTTCGTTAGGGGTTTTTGCCTGAAAACTTAATATTATTCTGTATTTTAACGCAAATGTCTAACAAAGTCAACCAAAATTCTTAAGTTTATTAAACAAAAAGGCCCGGATGTTGGATTTTTAAGCAATTGCGGTTATAATGAAAAAAATGCCGGAAAGGAAGGAATTTGATGCGGGATTATGCGTTGGAGCTGGAAAAAAGAATAAAGTTCATTCAAACTTTATTAAAGGAGAGCGGTGCATCGGGCATTGTTTTTGGCAACAGCGGTGGCAAAGACAGCGCTTTGGTCGGAATTTTGTGCAAAAAGGCTTGCGCCGATACCGTGGGGATAATGATGCCCTGCCAGTCGGCCCGAAATTTTGGCTCGGATATGGAGGATGGGGGCGCCATTGCAAAACAGTTCAGTATTGAGAACAGGACGCTGGATCTCAGTGCGGTTAAGGCGCTGTATATCAACCTGCTTTCCGGAATTACAACGTTAAACGACGCGGCGGTATCGAATTTGGCGCCGCGGCTTAGGATGATCGCAGTCTATGGAGTCGCGGCGGCCGAAAACCGCCTGGTCGCCGGCACTGGGAATCGAAGCGAGCGGTATATGGGCTACTTTACAAAATGGGGCGACGGCGCCTGCGACTTCAACCCAATTGCAGATTTAACGGTTGGGGAGGTTTATGACTTTTTACGTTTTCTGAACGCGCCGAAGAGCATTATTGAAAAAGCGCCGTCGGCCGGTCTGTTTGAAGGACAGACCGACGAGCAGGAGATGGGCGTGACCTATGCGAGCATCGACCGCTTTTTATTGACCGGCGAGACCAACTCTGGAGATCGGGCGATCATCGATCGATATCATCAGAGGAGTGCACACAAACGAAAAATGCCGGCCGTTTATGAGGAAATCAACGAATAATTAGGTGCAAAATGCCGAAGCGTTGCAACAACGTTGCGGCAACCCCTGCTACTTTCTCCAAACTTTTTGTGTTGCATTGACAGGGGTTTTACGCGCGATTACCATAGAAAACAGCAAGAAAATAAGCCGCCCG
This sequence comes from uncultured Eubacteriales bacterium, assembly GCA_949292695.1. GTDB lineage: Bacteria > Bacillota > Clostridia > Oscillospirales > Acutalibacteraceae > CANQSG01. The sequence continues at coordinate 35,387 of CASFAP010000023.1, forward strand.
AAGAGGTGGCGGTGAGGAGAATATAAATGCTGTTTTCTGATAAATGCTGGGCGAGCGGACGGTTTGTGACATTGGAAAAAGCCGCGATGGGTCCGCTTTCACAAATTGTGCTACATGGAAGAACGCAGGGCACGGCCCGCGTTGGGACATCCGATGGCAAAGGCGGGTATTATGTCGATCTGCTTGTGTCCAACCGCAATCTTTTTTGTGCCGACAAGGCGCGGTATACTTATATTTGCCGCGGCGGCTATTGGATCTGCCCGGTCAGCCTACCTTTTGGGCGCGCATTGACCCTTTCCTGCGGTCCATCAGCAAGGCCGACCGAGTTCGGCATTGAAACTGCCGGGCGAACCTACTTTTGCCGGCCGGGAGAGAGTTGCACCTTCCGAGGAGGTTGGAGGCATCAGTCTGCGCTGTTAATCGTTGCCTGTGGGCAAGATGCGCTAATCGAGAGTTTGTTAGAGGAATCCCAGGTGCAACTTGAATGCGGAGCGTGCGCAACGCCCTATCTTCCGGCAAAGTCGCGAATCGTGCGTCTGCCGCTCGCTAAGCCTTTAGGGCAAATGCAAAAAATGGCCCTGGAAGAGCCGATTGAAGCTTATGAGGGGCGAACGCATCTTGCAGTATTTGAGGATTTGCCCGCTCGAATTGATGTGATTTATCGGAGGGTCCGGCAGTAAATTGCACCGTTCGCGAAAGTGCTACCTTGCTGAGGTAGAATCCTGGCAAAGGTTTGAGTTGACCCCAACCTGGAATCAACATCTGCCCGCAACAAATATAGGTGAAAATGGCTTGGCCAAAAGCAACGCATCAATCATGTTGTAGCACGCGTTGCAAATTTGCCAAAAATGCACAAAAATGCGCCTTTCTTTCAGGCGCATTTTTTATTCTTTTTCAAGCAGACGATCCATGATCGAGGGGCCGTACTCTATCAGTCGGCCTGTGGCCGCGGCGTTCTGTTCAGCAAAACTGTTGACGCCCTTGACCGCTTTACGGCTGTCGTAAAGCAGATAAGGGACCGCGTCGCCCGAATGCGTGCGAATAGAGAGCGGCGTGGGATGATCCGGCAGGATGAGCACCCGGAATTCGCCGCGCGCCCGCAGATCCTTTAAGAGCGGGGCGACGATTTTTTCGTCAATCAGCTCAATGGATTTTACTTTGTTCTGCGTTTCCCCCCGGTGGCCGCATTCGTCGGGCGCCTCGAGATGGACATAGACAAGGTCATACCCTTTATTATATAGGTCGATCGCGGCCTGGGCTTTTCCGTCAAAATTCGTATCGAGATAGCCTGTCGCCCCCGGAACATCAGGCACTGCCATGCCGGCGCAGATGCCGATTCCCTTTAAAAGGTCTACTGCCGAGATGACACCGGCGCGCACGCCGTATTTTTCCTCAAAATTTTGCAGTTTCGGCCTGACACCCTCACCCCATAGCCAGATGGAATTGGCCGGGCGCTCGCCGCGCGCTTTGCGCGCAAGGTTGACCGGATGATCTTTGAGGATATCGTAACTATGCTCCATGAGTTGGATCAAAGGAGCGGCTTGGGGGCTGGCGCTTAAATATGATGTAATCACTTGGCCGGTGATATCGTGCGGCGGCGTCATTGTACCAAGGTCGGTCGTCCCATTTTCCACAACCAGGCAGTGCCGGTAGGCGACGCCGGGGTAGAAGCGATACTGTGCAGAACCGAGTTTTTCCTGAATCGTGGCAATTAACGCGCGGGCCTCTTCAGAAGAGATGTCGCCGGCACAGTAATCGACCAAGGTCTTTTCGCGGTAGGGCTCTTGTTCCGACAAAGTCACGAGGTTGCACCGGAGCGCCACGTCGGTCTGTTTCAATTCGACGCCAATGCTGGCGGCCTCGAGCGGAGAGCGGCCAGTATAACAGATGGCCGGATCATACCCCATGACCGACAAATTGGCCACATCGCTACCAGGTTTTAAGCCGGGTGCGACGGTTTGGCATAGCCCGACTTCGGCTTGTTTGGCCAGGGCATCCATATAGGGCTTATGCGCGCACTGCATCGGCGTTTTGCCTGCGAGCGCATCGCAGGGCAAGTCGGCCATGCCGTCGCATAAAATAACAAGATAACGCATACGAAGCGATCCTTTCTTTTTGCTAAAGGGCCGAGCGGGTTGAAAAAACGCCGCGCGGCCCGCGCGCCACAGGCGCGCGAAACAGCCGGCCAACAAGCGGTGCGAATCTACCACATCTGCCCGGCCGGCTGTTTGCCGACCCTTTGGGGCGGCAGGCCGCGCACCTCCCGCTCAAATTCACAAAACAGATGCCGCCTTTCGGAGAGAAAAACTGCAAATTATGGTACAGTGCAAGGGAATTCCTTTGACGTGAACATAACTACTTCAGATATTATAACAGCGTTAACGCCTATTGTAAAGGTGGCGAGATGTTATGACGGCCTGTACGCGAAGCGCATAAAATAGCCAACGATAATGCAGTGAAAGATAAGGCATAACTGTTGTGTCAGCTGTTGCCATCCCTTGGAGTGGAAGGTTCGCCGCATCCATTTGGCGCTTTAAATTGTCACAAAATATCAAAATTTTGAGAAAATTCACAAAAAAACCTTTATTCTTGCGCTTATTTGCGATAAGATATCATTAGAAGTCTTTGAAAGAAAGAGGTGTTTTTATTGGCAAATCAGATCCGTTTAAAAGTAGGCGGCATTGAGTATGCAATTGAATCGGATGAGGATGAGATGTATTTGAAGAGCCTTGGCGCCGAGTTGGACCGCAGGCTCGACTATCTCGCGAAAAAGAGCCCGTTCCTTTCGACTACGATGGTCGCGGTTGTAGCGGCGCTGGAGGCCTATGACACCGCTAAAAAACAGGCCGCGGAAAACGACCGGTTGCGCCTGGAAATGAAAAGGCTCCTGGAGGAGGCCGCCTGCGCACGTTTGCAGGCCGAAGAAGCGCGCCGTGCGCTTTCGCAGTTGCAATCAGGGCAGGAGGGCGCCGATGCCGATTGAAGTATTGGCGCCGGCCGGAAGCTACGAATCCTTAGAGGCCGCCAGGCGAGCGGGCGCGGATGCAGTTTATTTTGGCGCCGGCAAATTCAATGCCCGCCGCAATGCGCAAAATTTTGAGGGTGCGGCTCTGACAGAAGCCATTTCCGACTGCCGGGCATGGGGTCTAAAAACCTATCTTACCCTCAATGTTCTCGTTTCGGATGCGGAATTGCCCGACGCGATCGAGGTGGCCAAACAGGCCGCCGAGGCAGGAATTAGTGGCGTGATCGTGCAGGATTTAGGTATAGCAAAGGCTTTGCACACATGTTTGCCGGATTTGCCGCTTCATGCATCGACCCAGCTTTCGATCCATTCGCCGGCCGCATTGCCGCTTTTGCGGAAGATGGGATTTGTGCGCGTTGTGGCCGCGCGTGAAATGACACGGGAGGAACTGCAAGTCTTTTGTGCCGCCGCAAAGCAGTGCGGCATGACCGTCGAGGTTTTTGTCCACGGGGCGCTGTGCATGTGCCTGTCGGGCCAGTGCTATTATAGCGCTATGCTGGGTGGACGGAGCGGCAACAGAGGCCTGTGCGCTGGGCCGTGTCGGTTGCCGGCCCTCGCTCCGAATGGAACGGGGAATGATTTAAGCCTGAAAGATTTAAGCCTGCTTTCTCATATCGGCGAACTGCGGCAGATGGGGGTCGCCTCTTTAAAAATTGAAGGTCGGATGAAACGCCCGGAATACGTTGCGGCCGCCGTGGCCGCGGTTCGGAGCGCTGTCGACACCGGGAAGGTTCCGGCTGACCTCGAAGAAGCGCTTTTTAAGGTCTTTTCCCGCACAGGATTTACCGACGGTTATTTTACCGGCCGCCGCGGCCGAGAAATGTTTGGCATCCGCACAAAAGAGGATGTGGATCAAAGCCCCTCGGTCTTTTCTGCACTTCACGCCTACTACCGGGCCGAGTGCCCCCGGGTGCCGTTAAAAGCCGAAATGCAGTTGTCGCCTGATACCCCTGTCCGCCTGACGCTAACAGATGGCGAACACAGTGTCAGTGTTTCTGGCGTTTGCCCTGCGCCAGCGCGGGGGCAGGGGCTGGATGCCGAAGCGCTACGGAGCCAGTGTGGCAGACTGGGTGGCACCCCTTACTGGTTGGAAGACTTTTCGGTTCAGTTGGAGCCGGGGCTATTTTTGCCGACCTCGACCATCAATGCATTGCGCAGAGAGGCCGCTGATGCGTTGACCCAGTTGCGTCGGCAACCGCCTGCGATCCGTGTCTGCCCGGTCAATTTGCGAAGCTCGCGTGTGCCTGACAGGCGCCCGTTTCGGATGGTTGCTAAATTTGCTTCGCCCAGTCAATTGCCTTCGGACATGCGGAATATGGATGCCATTTGCTTACCGGTTGAAACCGATTTTTCGGCCGTGCATTTGCCGGATGTTCGGCTTTTGGCGCATTTGCCGCGCGGAATTTCCGAGGAAAAGCCGTGGATTGCGCATCTGGAGCGTATCAAAAAGCAGGGTGTTAAGGCTGTTTTTTGCGGGAATCTTTCTTCAATTGCTTTGTGTTTGCGGGTTGGATTGACGCCCATCGCTGATTTCGGGCTGAACCTTTATAATTCCGAAGCGGCCGCGCAACTCGAGGAGCTCGGTGTGGGGGCGAGTGTCGTTTCGTTTGAGTTGACATTATCCGCGGCGCGCCGAATTGCGTCTAAAGTTCCATTGGGGCTATTTGCCTACGGTCGCCAACCTTTGATGCTGACGCGCAATTGCCCGGCCGCGAACGGCCAGAGTTGCGCCGATTGTAGCGGAAAGGGCAAGATTACGGACCGCAAGGGAATTTCCTTCCCCATCCGTTGCCGTGCTGGCTTTAGCGAAATGCTCAATGCAAATGTCCTTTGGCTTGCAGATCGGCTGGAGGATTTGGCCGGTTTTGATTTTCTTTTGCTTTCCTTTACAACCGAAACGTCAAAAGAGGCGGCGGATGTGTTGGAAGCTTATGCGTCCAAAGCAAAACCGCCCGCTCGTTATACGAGAGGATTATATGACCGGGGTGTCGAATAAGCGTGGGGGAAGATTATTCAAAAAGGGGCTTGATTTTTTCTGAGGGGTGTGATATGATATACCCTGCGATTGGACGTTTAGCTCAGCTGGTAGAGCACCCGCTTGACGTGCGGGCGGTCATGGGTTCGAGTCCCTTAGCGTCCACCACAACGAATAAATCCGAACCTTGAAACAATGAGGTTCGGATTTTTTTGTATTCTGTTACGCTTGCGGTGAGTAAATCAGACATCGAATGCCTTATACCGCAAGAACATTATTCCGAACAGCAAGCCGGCCAGCATTAAGGCGCAACCAAGGCCAATATAGAAGACCGCGATAAATACATCCGGCACCAATCCTGATAATCTCAGCCAGATTCCTCCGCTTATCATCACTGCCATGATGATGTAGGCTTTTAAGTCGAAGAAATGCCACACAGGGCGAAATTCCTCTGTGTATCCCTTGATTCGCTTTGCATGCTTCATGCTCATTTTGAAGAACATCATGCCAAAAGGACAAAAAACAATCAGGGAAAGCAGGATATGAATAACCGTAAACGATGAAAGCTTCTGACAAGAAAGAACTCCCAACCTTGCCACGTTGAAACCTGCAATGAACCATACACAACCGGCAACGGCTAGTAGGGTGCGCTTTTTTACATGAAAAAGAGGATGTTTGCTCAATTGTCTCACGCTCTGTTCTTGGCCATCTTTTTTAAGGCTATCAGTAGCAGGATAATCCCCAAACCTGCCAGAATATGCCCAATGCCGGCAATACCGGAGATGGCGGCAGAAAACCCAGCGGACAGGGGTAAGCCAAGCACTTGGGTTACGCCGCGCACCAGAAGCATAACAGCGGTCAGCGGAACGCCTATGTTATACGTCCAGAGGAATACGTGGAAGGTTTTGCATTTTGTCAGATCGTAATGGGTTGCAAACAGCGACACAATTAGAAATACCAACATGCCTAGAAAGAGAAGGTGGACATGGACCTTGCCCAGGGATGTCACGCCGGTAAAGTTGTTGTATTTTGTGAATTCCCGGTAAAATACGCCGCCCACCATGCCAACAATGGCATAGATGAGAGAAATGTTTAGATACTTATTCATTTCAGTTACTCCTTTTTATGATATGGAATTCGATTAAACTTGCTCAAAGACAAGCATTAAGTTTTCGGGATGTTCAGATTGCTTGACAACAGAGGGTTTTGAACGATTGTTTTTTGATACAATTCTGGGATTTATATCATGTAAATTGTATTTATTATAGCAGTGCTTAATGTCTCTTTCAATAAGTAAACAACTATTAGAAAATTTTTAAACTTCGTTGAGATTGCTTAGATTCCCCTAAAACTTATTTCAGTACGAAATTTTATCTGCCGTTTCATGCTCCTGGTAGCTACTTTTTAAGTTACTTTGTTGAAGCTAATTCTCTAATCGTTCAATGCCATTTCAATCGGCTTGGATAACCTATGAATACGGCCGATAGGCGTGAGACAGTTTTCGGTATGATGTGGCGTCTTTCGGAATGGAGTTTTTTGCTGTATCTTCATGGAGTATCATAAATTTTGGCCATCCCGGGCATACTGGGAAAAACGGGAGGCGTTATGCATGATAGAAACAGATACAATTCGGTTGCTACGGGAATGTGATTCCGGTGTTAAAATGGGAGTTTCCTCGATTGACGAAGTGCTGGAATCTGTAAAGTCCGAGAATCTCAGAGGTTATTTGCGTGAATGCAAAGAGCGGCACGAGCGGTTAGGGCAGGAAGTCCGTTCGGCATTGCGCCGCTTCGATGAGCCGGGCAAAGAACCGAGTGCAGTGGCAAAGGGAATGTCGTGGTTCAAGACCAATGTCAAGCTGGCAGTGCACACGTCCGACGAGACCATCGCCGATTTGATGACCGACGGGTGCAATATGGGAGTTAAATCTTTAAACCGTTATCTCAATGAATATGAAGCGGCGGATGAGGCTTCAAAGGATATTGCCAAACGGCTCATTTCGCTCGAAGAGCGGCTGGCCGTCGATATTCGTCCATTTTTATAAATTCTTTGGTCCATTTTTGGATGCGAATCAATAGATCATTTAGAATTTCCCCTTTGCTATAGCCAAAGAAAGGCCGTCATAGACGGCCTTTTTTGTTTTAATTGCGCGAGCCCCTATTGACGCTCAGACATTTTGTTTGATAAAATATCGTTGCCGAAAAAGGCCTGGCAATACTCAAAGAGGCGGGTAGTAATGGCTCAGGATGGGTGTCACAAAAAACGGCACCTGCAAAAGCTACCATAGAGCCTTGGAGTTGCGGAATGATTCTATATTTGTTTCGGAAAAGGGGAAAAGGGTGTTGGAATCTTTTTATAATCTGCGAAATCCGCTATTGCCCGCGGCGTGTCATATGCCGGACTGCGAAGCGCGTGTCTTTTCTGATGGTCGACTTTATCTTTATGGGAGTTGGGATGAGGCGGAAGACCATTATTGTAGCAATCAGTATTATGTGGCCTCAACTGCGGATCTTCAAGAATGGACAGTACACGGCCCGTCCTTCTCCACAAATGATGTCCCTTGGCTGACCGATGCGCAACGGCGGGACACTTATCTTTATGCGCCGGATGCGGTCGAATGGAACGGGCGTTATTATCTGTTTTTTTGTTTGTCCGACGAAAGCGAGGGTGTGGCAGTATCCGATTGCCCAACCGGGCCCTTCAAAGATGCAGTTCGGTTGCCGGCCAGTGGCATCGACCCTGCGGTTTTGCTAGATAAAGATGGGCAGGTTTACTACTACTGGGGGCAATATGCGGCAAAAGCGGCAAGGTTGACATCTGATCTGCGCGGAATTTGCGAAGAAACCAGAGTCCATGGGATCGTCACAGAACGTCAGCATGCCTTTCATGAGGGCTCTTCCTTAAGAAAACGGGGCGATTTATACTATTATGTATTCGCCGATATCTCCCGCGGAAAACCGACCTGCCTCGGTTATGCAACGTCAACCTCTCCGCTTGGCCCTTTTACCTACCGGGGTATCATTATCGATAACGCTGGATGCGATCCTAAGACTTGGAATAATCACGGCTCGATTGAGGAAGTTTTTGGAAAGTGGTATGTTTTTTATCACCGCGCTTCACACAACTGCAAAACAATGCGTCGCGTCTGCGTGGAGCCCATCACCTTCCGCGAAGACGGCGGGATTGATGAAGTGATTATGACTTCGCAGGGGGCGGGTCCGCCCTTTGGTCCGGAAGAATGGATGCCTGCCTATACAGCCTGTGGCTTGCAGGGCAAGGCCTATATTAGCGAAGCGAACGGCAAAGAATGCGTTGTCAATCTGCATTCGGGCGATTGCGCAGTGTTTCGTTATTTGCATAGCGAACGTCCGATTACTGAATTTAGGTTAGATTGCGAGGGCGTCGAATTAGTTGCCATTTATCTCGACGATACGTTCTTTGGGCAGGGGGCGGATTTGATTTCCGGATCGATACCGCCAGGCAAATATACGCTAAAACTTGAATTTCAAAGCGCAAAGGACGGGATTTTTAACGGCGTTAAGTTTCGATAACATCAGCAGTTAATCTCCTGGATGATGGGCTGAAGGGCGGACAGATCCGAAAAATCGACTTGTTTGCCGTAGGTCGCGAGGATGGCGCGGTCTTCTGCCGTCTGCTTTTCAGGGGGTGTTCGGCGCAAGGCGCGATAAAGGAATGCCATAACGGCGGGCGTGGCCGTATTTACTCCCATAGATAATGATATCTTCCATATGCCAGACCACCTTTTTTACATTTGCATCCCCTCGTTTTGTACGAGGGGATTTTTTCAATGCGTAACATCTAAAACAGAATACGCGTTTGCCGCTCGGTACAAGGCGCATATAAAAGTAAACCAGAACACTTTTATCGCAAAGAAAAGCGCACCGGGATACCATCATAAAAAGGTTAAACAATTGTAAAATCTGGGTGTCCTATCGCGTACGTCCTCTGAAATTGTTCTAAAAGCCGGCATTGTTAAACTGCATTTATATTTGCATATTTGCACATAGACTTTACATCGTCTTAACATGTGCATGATGGTAGGGCGCCAAAATAAGAAGTATGCTATTTGTGAAAGGTAAGTGGCAATTATCTAGCAAAAGGATGTGCATTCAGTTGACAAAAAAGTTGCAACTTCTCATGGTGATAGACGCCATTTTTGCCCTGCTCTCTATTGTGCTAATGCTTCTTTTGGCTTTTATCACACCAGAGGGATCCAAACAAGAAGCTTTGCGCAATTATTCGGCCATTCCTTTTTGGATATCGCTGTTTATTGGCGCTATTTTGATCGCAGTCTCAATCTGGAACGACCTAGTGAAACAGGGGAATATTTTGCGCGGACAGAGGCTTATTTTCAGCTTGGTATCCCTAGGACTCATCATTTTTAGCGCACTTGTTTTATACGCAGAGGTAATCAATCCAATACGGGACATCCCTGATTTGGAGAATTCGAGTTCCGTACACCTTACTGATATCAGATTCCACGACAGTAATTTTAACGGCAGTTCATTGTAAGAGCTTGACAGAGAAGAAAAAGAGGAAAAAACATTAACCTTTGCAGTCAATTGCAAAACCTATGAACAAGCGGCAAGTTTACAGAATTTTTTCAAGATAATTCTGGCCGACGAGAGATATCGGCAGAGACTAAGTGCTTGCCGAATACAAAAACGGTATTAGAGTACACGCTGTTGGGCGAAGAGAGGGACCAGGTTTTGGAAGAGGAATCGGCCAAAAAGCAAAATTGACAGCCATGGCAATTAGGAGAATCGCCAGTTTTAAATATGGTTTTTGGTTAAATAGGACTAAGGGAACTTCGTTCCGTAGCTTTATATTTCGCGGCTCTTTAGTGAAATTTTCTCACTGGGTGCTGTTTAAAAGTTGGATACCCTAAAATGAATGCCAGTTGGGAGATAGATTCACAGCTGTGAATCTTTAAAATAGACAATGAAGAAGTGAAATGGGCTGATTTACATCATAATGCATGTAAATCAGCTAAATAATTTATAAAGTAATAAAATGAAATGGAATAATCTGGCAAACAAACGAATAAGAAGGGGAAGAGAGAGGCATGAAGGGGAAGGGATTACGGCGGAAGATAACAGCAGTGGTGTTAAGCGTATGCCTGGTGATGGGGATAGTGCCGATTGGCGTTTTTGGGGCCGAGGGGCAGGCGGAAGAAATCCCCTTGGAGCTGGTGGAAGCTCAGAACGAAGGAGGAGCACTGAACCGTCTGCGGATCGCGTTTAACCGGCCGGTCAAATTGGACACCGATGCACTGCGGGTCTACGCCACCCAGTCCCAAACGGGGGATACGGACAACCGGATCGATGTGGTAGCCAGCGATGGAATTGTTGCGGTCGATGGGATCGAATCGATGGGACAAGTGTATGCGAGCCAGTACGACCTGACCTTTTCGCGCGAACTATCGCAGACAGGGTATGTGTGCCTATCGGACAAGGTAAGCGACGGTGCGATCACACCGGTGCGCGACGCATCAGGCAATCTGCTGACGGCCGGGATGGGCCAGAACGGCATCGATCTTGTAGCTGTGGCATACACCATCTACCCCGGTGTGACCGATGTGGCGCTGGAAGCACCCGACACCGCCACCTTGACCTTCAATTATGAGACAAACTTTTTAGGAGAAGATCCCTGCGCCTTTGTTACGGCATCGGGCAGTGCACAAGAAGCGCAGACCTTGCTCGCGACTGCCTATGAAAGGGTGGACGGTAAGACCTACCGCTTTACCTTCTCGGGCGCGTTGCCGGACGAGGGCGCCATAGTGCTAAGCGAGCCGGGCGCTTCGGCCGACGGGTGGATGCAGGAGCTATTAACCTCGCCGGGACATGGCAATGTAAAAGCGACCAATCCGGGGGAGGGCTTGCAGGATCAAATCGAAATCCCTTATGAAAACCCCTGGACCTACATAGAAAAAACAGAATACCTGTCGCCCGACCGGGTGCGGGTTACCTTCTCAGATCCGGTGGACTTTGCGGTCGAAAACCCGGCAGGACTTTTTACCGTCTGCGAAAACGCCACCCTGGAGAACCCAGGGTTTCAGGTTGCGGTGGAAGAAGTAGTACCGGTCGATGAAGCGGCCGGCATCTATGAGCTTGCCCTGGATGGCAGTGTGACCGAGGATAGCTATGTTTGCCTGCTTGCCGGTGTGCGCAACGGCGGATCCCTTTTGCCCTATGTCGGAACGGCGGAAGGAAAGCAGGTCTATGGGCAGGATTTTGAGCAGGACGGACAAACCCTTTGTGTGCAATATACGGCGTATACCGTCTCGGTCCGGCTGGCAAGCGCTAGACTAGAAGATGCATATACGGTACGAGTGCGGTTCAGCAGTCCGGTAGATGCAGGTGTGTCGGCCTTTTTGTGTGACGGGCAAGCACCTGTGTCCCTTGAGAAGCGGGACGAACAGACCTATGCCTTAACCTTCGCAGAAGCAGTCTCCTCGGGCGCGCAGATCTCTGCCGCGGCCAACAGCCTTACATCCATCGATGGCAGAAGCTTTGCGGCTGACGAAGTAGGAGCGCTTACTGCAACAGTAAAAACAGAAACTCAACTCACCGCCGCCGAATTGCTCGACGCCAGCGCCGGTCTGTTCCGTCTGCGGTTCAGTGAGGCCGTCCATCTCTCAGGCCAAGGCCTTTCCTTACAAGCCGATGGACAAGTGATCGGCCAGATGGATGCTACCTTTGCTCCGGTCTATGAGCAGGATCGGTCGGCACAAAACGGATCGGAATATGCGAAGACCGTCATCGTTCAATTCCAGGGCTTTGCGTCGATCCCTGAAACCGGCAGTGTTGCATTGCAAAACGCCGCCTCAGTCACAGACTGCGACGGCGAGGCCCTGAAAGCCCCAAACGACAGTGTCAGCCTGCCTTATGCGACGAACCTCTATGCCCATCTCACTTCGGTGACATACCAGAATGAGACGACGATTCGTCTGAACTTCAGCGAACCTGTTGCCTTTTGCGAAAATGCGGCGGCATATATCTATGCCGAGGGCCTGGATGCCTCGCAGACCGTTGCGGCCGTGTCCTTGACCGCGTTGGACGGCGGCAAAACTTATGACGTTACTTTTGCCGCCTCGCTTCCGGACCTCGGGCAGATCATCCTAGAGGAAGGGGCGGACCTGCAAGACGGCGACTACTTCGCCATCGGCGGCCTTGTAAAGGCCCAAAGTGGCAAGCCTGTGGCGGCGACGACGAAATTCTACGGCGCCAAGCCTGACGCCGCCAAGGCGCTCTTTGCCGCCGGCCGGGAAGTGCCGGTGCAGAATACACTGCAAGTCTCTTCGCCCAATCGGGCGCAAGAGAACGCAAACGCATCTGCATCTTCGCCTGCCGAGACCGAACCGGAGAGCAGTTCGGTTGTCGTAGCCGGAGACTATGAATTTGATAAAGCGACCGGGACCATCCTAGCCTATACCGGGACGGCCACCAGCGTGACAGTCCCCTCGCAGGTCAACGGCATCGCTGTCACGGCCATCGGCGACCACGCCTTTGAGAATAAAGCGTCGATGCAATTCCTCACCCTGCCTTCCACCCTGACCTCGATTGGCGATTATGCCTTTGCGGGGTGCTGGAACCTGCAAAGTTTTGAAGTCCCGGCGAGCATCACGTCAATCGGCGAATGGGCCTTTTTGAACTGCGCCACGATCACCGAGTTCGATCTGCCCAGCGGAATGACCGAGATCTCCCCTTACACCTTTTTCGGTTGCATCGCTCTGACCAGCATTGAGATCCCGGCTAGCGTGGAAACGATCGGGGAGCACGCTTTCAATTACTGCAACGCGCTCGAAAGCGTCACTTTCGCAGAGGGCAGTCAGCTCCATACGGTCGAGGGCTTTGCCTTCAGCAATGGGCAGAGCCTTGAGAGCATCTCCTTCCCGGCGGGACTTACTACCATCGGGGAACGCGCTTTCAGTAGTAGCAGTCAACTGAAAAATGTAACGTTCCCGGATGGGATGCAGTCTGTCGGCCCCGGCGTTTTCTGGGGCTGTTGGAACCTCGAAACGGTCCATCTGCCCGACTCAATTACATATATTGGCGGCGAGGCGTTTTACGGTTGCTCGAAGCTAGTTTCGATCGATCTTCCGAACCAGCTCGAAAAAATAAATGAGAGAACCTTCGCGGGTTGTACGGCTCTGACCAATCCAACCTTCCCGGATACCCTGGATTGCATTGAAGTCGAAGCCTTTTCGGGTTGCACCTCCCTCACAGAATTGCGCCTGCCGGCAAGTATTACGGCGTTCGGCCATGAGGCCTTCGAGAATTGCACAAATCTTGAGGCAATCTATGTCCCGAGCTTTATGAACTATATCGGCAACAATTGCTTTGCCGGTTGCGGCAAGCTGACGGTTTATGGCCGGCCGGGAACGTTGATCGCGCAATATGCCGCGCAATATGATGTGCCTTTCTCAAGCGACACGGGGGCCGAAATCGTCATCGCGCCTTATGAGACGGGTCTAACCAACCAGAATATTACGGTGACAGCCAGCGGCGTCGATTGCACACTGGCTGTGACAAGCCATACCTTTACGAGCAATGGCAGTTACACCTTTACGGCCATCGATGACCGGATCGGAAAAACGATCACCAAAAAGGTCACGATCAGCAATATAGACAAACGATTCACCATCAGCGCAGGGGGCGTCTTAACCAGCTATACTGGAAACGAGACCCACGTAGTGGTGCCGGATTCGCTCAACGGCATTGCCGTCACGGGTCTTGGGGAACACCTCTTCACCGATTGCCTGGCAATGGAATCCATTGAACTGCCCGAGACCCTGACTTCCATCGGCGCTTACGCCTTAATTGGTTGCGCCAATCTGACCGAAATTGAGATCCCGGCCAGTGTGGAAACGATCGGTGCAAACGCCTTTGACTACTGCTGGAATTTGACCGCTGTCCAAATCCCGGCCGACAGCCAGCTGACTTCAATCGGTGGGTACGCCTTTGCCCGATGCCCGATGCTGACGACAGTGCAATTGCCCTATAGCCTGACGCAAATTGGGGACTCGGCGTTTTATGGTTGCACGAGCCTTCAGACAATTGTGGTGCCGGGTCAGGTGGCGCAATTAAACGGGACGTTGCGGGACTGCACGTCGCTTCAGCAGGTCTATCTGCCGCCCAGCCTGACAAGTGTCGATGCAAATACCTTCAGCGGTTGCACTGGCCTGACCATTTACGGCTATACCGATTCCTATGCCGAGACCTTGGCCGCTTCGCTAGGGTTTGGCTTTACTGCGGTCGACCCGGAGATTGTGGTGGCGCCCTACGATACGGCTCCGACCAACCAGGATGTGACGGTTTCGGCTACAGGCGTCAACTGCACCCTCACGCAGGACAGCTTTACCTTTGAACAGAACACAAGCTTTGTGTTTACCGCCACCGACGTTTTTGGCAACACCTTGACAGAAACCGTAACGGTCTCGCACATTGACAAAGTGGCGCCTGTGATTACGGTTGCGCCCTACGAGACGGGGACGGTAAACCACGACATTACGGTGACGGCCACGACCAACGAAGGGACGCTGAACGCATCTTCGTTCACTTTTATCCAGAACGGGAGCTTTACCTTTGTTGCCACCGATGCCGCAGGAAATGTCTCTTCGGCTGTTGTCTCTATTACAAATATTGACAAACGCTTCGCCTTTGACGATGAAACCGGAACCATCTTATATTTACGAGCGTATCCAACGAGCATCACCATCCCGGAACAAATCAATGGTGTTGAAGTTAAAATCATAGGGAGTAACGCATTCAATGGCGCAAATAGTATCCAAACTGTTATCCTGCCGAATACGATTACTGAAATTGGTAATAACGCGTTTTATGGATGCAATCAACTGACTAATATTAATCTGCCGGGAGGCCTTGAAAGTATTGGCCAAGGTGCCTTTTCAAATTGCACCGCGCTCCAAAGCATTGAGCTCCCAGATTCCCTAACAGAAATGGGAATAGGCGTATTTACAGGGTGCACTTCCCTCACTGAGGTGGAACTATCCGCGGGCATGGACACAATTCCTTCTTATACGTTTTCTGGTTGCACCGCGTTTGAGAGCTTTACCTTCCCGTCATTTATTGAAACAATTGAATCTGGTGCATTTTCAGGTTGCTCTAACTTGAGCCAGATCTTCTGGTCCCCAGGTAGTAACCAAGTGACGAACATCAAATCCATCGGCCAAAGCGCTTTCCAGGATTGCGCCATCGTCGACCTCGTGTTGCCGATGGGCCTTCAAACGGTGGGATCTTATGCCTTCGACATGGACACCCTCGAAAGCGTCACCATCCTGGGTCAAATTGCGAATTTGAGCCCCGATGCTTTTGGCGACAACTGGACGCCTTCGGTCGCCTGTTCGACAGAGCAGGGTCTGCGGGAATTGCTGAACGCAGGGCATAAGCGGATCAGGCTAACCACAAACGGAAGCGGCATCCTGTTTACAAGCTCCCTGGTAATCCCGTCGGATGTAACCTTGACGATCGATCCGGGATTTGAGGTTTTGTTTACGAATGGAGCTAGCCTGACTGTGCAGGGGACGTTGAAAGCGGTGGGCACATCAAGTAGCCCTTCCATTGTCGACGGCACGATGGTGACCGTCTCCGGCGGCGGCCGGCTGATAGGCGGCAACCTGCTGATCGGCAATTATAGTGGTACGGCATTGCGGCTGTATGGGGACTCTCAGCTGGGCGGCTTGATTACCTATGGCAAGGTCGAACTGACACCCACCAACGCCCTCACCATAAACAATTTGTCGATTTACTGCGACGACCTGCTGGGCAACGCATTGCTGATTGCGGGAAGCGGAAGCGGGAGCGTGACGCTCAACAACGCGAGCATTAGTACAACACAAATTGAGATAAATTATGCCGGAGGGGTTGCATTTTACGATAGTACGGTCTATAATACTAGCGAAAGCCGGAAAACATTAATCGTCGTAAAGAGTACCTCGGGCGATGTGCAGATTGCGGATTCCCTGCTGAGTATGGGGGAAGACGGCATCGGCGTGGCGGTCGAAGCAGGCTATGCGAACGACCTGACCATCACAGGGACGCAGTTCGCGTTTGAAGACCATACGCCGGGCATGTATGTGACATCGCATTTAGAGCGCGACCTGGGCGTCTTGATGCAGGGGGCGCAGAATGGGTCGGTCACGCTTACTGGCAACACCTTCGACAAGGCCGACTTCGGCGTGTATGCCTATGGGGTGACGGGGAACGGCGCCATTACGGTCGGCACCGAAAGCAACGGCAACACCTTTGAGAATAGCTATCTGTACGCAGTGTATTTTGCGGCGAGCGCCGGGGATGTTGTGGTATCCGGGAATACCATCAACGACCCGCTGGAAACAGCGACGAATGCGGGCGGCATCTGGCTGACCCATGCGAACGGCGATGTAGAAGTAAACGGCAACACCATCCGGATGGTGCAGGTGGGTATTACCCTGAACAACACAGGCAACGGAACGCTGGAGCTGGACGGGAACGAAATCATCGATGTGACGAACGGCATCCAGTTTACGAATAGCGGGACAGGCGCGGCCTCGCTCAGCGGGAATGACCTGCGCGGCTTTGAACAGCAGGGTATTTCCATCATTGAGAGCAACAGCACGAACCTGCAGATCACCAACAACAGCTTCATCAGTACCTTCAGCACTGCCCTGCCGGTGTCCTTCAACCTGGCCACCTACAACTCGGATTTGACAGTGCTGACAGGCAACGCCTTCTCTGGCTTTGCCTACAATGCGGTGGGAATCCACGGAACGATGCAAAGGGACCTGTCGTTTACAGGCAACCTGTGCGTCAGCTTCGATTTGGATCTGAATGGGCATACCCTGAATGTGTCGGATACCCTGTCGGTGGTGTCCGGGGATGTGCTGGTGAACGGCGGCACGCTGAATGTGGGTTCGTATGCCCAGTTTGAGAATATGAAGTTGATTCTGGCTTCAAATGAGGATATAAAAAATGTCCATGTTTCTGATTACTTTTTCGTCGACGACTGGAGCGACATTCAATTCGGTAATGCGGTAACGATCAATGTGAATACCTATGTAACTAAAACTTATGAAGTCTTAAATGGTCCCGGGACCAACTACTGGGCGCCATCTAATCCGGATACTCTGAATGGCACCTTTGCCAAGGGCATCTGGACAGAGAACGGCTATTGTTATATTGAATATCCCATTTACAACGCTTCCGGGACGGTGACAGAATACCGCAGGGGCTATGTGCCGTATGCGAATGTGTCGGAGTCGTTTGGAACAAACAGTTACAATACCACAACGGCCTACCTAGAGGACGGGAGTGTATATAACCTGCCTTCCACCTCTAGCCAGAACCTGGGCACCTTTACAGATTATGTCCCGCTGACCATATTGGATGAAGAGAATGGAATGTACTATATCCAGTACAACTATGATAGGTATGGTGCACCGAAGCGGGGATATGTCGAAAAAAATCGAGTGTTTGGTGCGGCGACTAGGATTACACTATCTGAACATAACCTATCTCTTTATATGGATGTATCAACATATCAATTGTATGTCAATTTCCCTTCATCTACAGAAAATAAGGAGGTTCTTTGGACTTCAAGCGATAATAGTGTCGTAGAAGTGAGTCCGACTGGTGAAATATCAACTGTAGGGCCCGGGACTGCGATAATTACTGCAACTGCTTTGGTAGGAGGAACTAGTGACAGTTGTACTATAAGAGTAGAATGGAACAGACCTTTTAGTCTAGATAATACTGATTTATTAAAAGAAGATATAGTTGATATATTAGGTGCCGGTAAAAAAAGTATAATTCATAATTACACACCAGAAGAATGCATCGATATTATAATAGATAATGATATCTATATAACAAATTATTGTAATAAATATTCGGTACCAAAAGCATTTGTGCAAACAATTTTATTACGAGAATTATGGTGTGTGAATGCTACTGATTACATAGCAGATTCGTTCGTAATTGAATATTTTAAGAGATTACAATACATGGAAAAGCAGGGGACCCTAACCTCGGAAGAAATGGATCCTAATATATGGGAGCGTACAGATTCATCAACTGGTTTAGGCCAAATTTTTGCATATGTTGCAATTGAAGCCTACAATTTGGCAATAGACCTCGGAATAGTTAATGATACGAAATATGATACATCTGATTGGCATGATATACTATATATGTGGATGTTTTTAAAAAGTGATAGTAGTTTTAATATAAAAATGGTTACTTTAGAGATGTATCATTGTGCTATTGACACAGGTAATTCAACCGATTTTTATAACTATAATTATAGTGCGTCACAAATAAAATCCATTTTTTCGAGATATAATGGAACAGGCCAAGCTGCACAATCCTACGGTGAAGAATGCTATTCTTATTATGAAATATTCAATCGCTATTTATAATGCGATTTGGGGTGATGCTGTTGCAATATTGTGATAAAAGGCAAAAAGTTTGGAGACTTTTACTGATTCCTTTATTAGATATCGTATCTTCGGTATTACTTGTTACAATCATTGCTATCATGGCAACTGTAATACTGAGTTTAGGTTATCCTATGGTACTCTTAAGTTTCTTCTTAACCTTAATTTTCCTTGTGTTTTACTTCATGTTCTATCACCTTCAAAGATATTGCAGAGGTTCATTTTATCTTTATTTTTTATTGATTCCCTTATTGGTTTCTTTCATTCTGTTTTTATTTGTATTGCGCCGTTTTCAAGAATCACTGCCATATGCTGACGATGCTTTATATGTAATGTGTATCTTCTTAGGTTTTGTGTTAGGACAATACGTAATAGCCTTTGCTGTTCAAGGAATTGTATGGATGAGTAAGGGATTAAAAGTTTTCTTTCGTAAAATAGATATTAGATAAGAAACTTTTAGTAAGGTGCTTTTCTACAATATGCGGTGTATTTTGCGGCGAGCGCCGGGGATGTTGTGGTATCCGGAAATACCATCAACGACCCGCTGGAAACAGCGACGAATGCGGGCGGCATCTGGCTGACCCATGCAAATGGCGATGTAGAAGTAAACGGCAACACCATCACGATGGTGCAGTCTGGCATTACCCTGAACAACACAGGCAACGGAACGCTGGAGCTGGACGGGAACGAGATCGTGGGTGTGACCAACGGTATCCTCTTTACAGGAAGCGGAACCGGTGCGGCCTCGATCAGCGGGAATGATCTGCGCGGCTTTGAACAGCAGGGCATTTCCATCATTGAGAGCAACAGCACGAACCTACAGATCACCAACAACAGCTTCAGCAGTACTTATGATGGTGCCCTGCCGGTTTCCTTTAATCTGGCCACCTATAATTCTGACCTCTCGGTCTTAACAGGCAATGCCTTCACCGGCTTTGCCTACAACGCCATCGGGATCCACGGAACGATGCAAAGGAACCTGTCCTTTACAGGCAATCTGTGCGTCAGCTTCGACTTGGATCTGAACGGCCATACCCTGAATGTGTCGGATACCCTGTCGGTGGTGGCTGGGGATGTGCTGGTAAACGGCGGCACGCTGAACGTGGGTTCGTATATCCAATCCGAGGGCATGAAGCTGGTGCTCAACAGCAACAATGACGTGAAAAACGTGCATGTATCGGAATCCTTCCTGATCGACGACTGGAGCGACATTCAGTTCGGAAACAACGTAACGGTCAACGTCAACACCTATGTGACGGGCGATCATACCGTGCTCAATGGGCCTGGAACCAACTACTGGGCGCCATCTAATCCGGATACCCTGCATGGAACCTTTGCCAAGGGCATCTGGCAAGAGAACAGCTACTGCTATATTGAATATCCAATCTACAACGCTTCGGGTACTGTAACGGAATACCGCAGGGGCTATGTGCCGTATGCGAATGTGTTTGGAAGTTTTGTTCCAAACCACGACATTCGAGTGACTGCCTACGTACAGGACGGTCATGTATATAACCTGCCTTCCACAGAAAGTCAAATCGTCGGTACTTTCTATGGATATATTGAAGTGTCAATTATTGACGAAGAAAACGATATGGTATATGTTGAATACCAATATGACCGGTACGGTGCAAAAAAACGCGGTTATGTATTGGAAACGCAACTTTTTGACGCGGCAACGGCCATCGAACTACTGGACGATACCGTAACGTTATACCTTGGCGGGGAGTACCAATTAAATGTCCAATTTACACCCTCCAATGCCAAGAATAAAGAGGTGGCCTGGAGTTGCGAGCCGTCGAATGTGATCACAATCAGTGATTCGGGGGTCATAACGGCGATTGGATTAGGCACCGCTACAGTGACCGCCAAGGCAAAAGTAGGCGGCGCAACCGATACCTGCACAGTAAAAGTAGAGGAGCTGGCGCTCACCGAGAGCAATGTCACGATGGTCGCTGGTCAAACGCATCAACTGCGAATAGCACTTTTGCCGGGGCCGGCAGGAAACCAGGAGATTACATTCTCATCGGACAATCCATCTGTGGCCACGGTGGATCCTGTATCGGGCCTTGTGACTGCGATTAAAGCGGGAACAGCAACGATTACTGCGAGGACGAATGAGGGGGTTACGGCTAGCTGTACCTTTACAATTAATCAGAACCCTGATCCCTTCCATCCAACAAATGTTAAATTTATAAGATATACTAAAATAACAACCTCAAGTACAAGCCATTTACTTAGTGTTGTTGCTACTTCTTCCTACTCATATGATATATTTATAGTTACCAATGAAATAAATGGGGCTACGAAAGCTTATGTAATTAGTGATGAGCTGAAGAATGAACTGAAGCGATTGGAAGAGGGTTATCATAATCACTTGATCCCTGCATTACATTGTAGCCTAGAAGAAGGTGCGGCGCATGCGGCTAAAGAAGAAACGGATCAATTAGTGAGTGATGGGTTTATTACAGGGGATAGCACGGAATACTTTGGGGCATGGGCAAGTAATTTTGAAGCTGAACTAGAAATTATCAATAAATGGACTGTTATCTTTGATCAGGCTCTTGCGGCATATGGTGTATATTTATCTATTTCTAGTATGTATGCATATATTACTTCAGGCTCAAAAATTACTATTAGTTCAACGCAGTATTCTAATTTATCATCAGAACTTAACAAAATTGATGATGCACTTGGTGGTATACAATATACGAATCGCACTGTTATACCTGCAGAAACACGTAACGCGGCTCTTGCAGCAGAAGGATATAAAAATCCATATAAGATAGGCTCACCTACTGTTGGTTTTAGTCAATCTAATTCAACTCAATATGTTAGAGTTTATACTGAAGGTAGTACATCACCAACTGGCAAATGGCTTATGAAATATTCAGATATTCAAGGACTAACGCCGGCGCAAATACAAAGTAAATTTGCTTTAAAATATGAACCTACTCACTACTGTTATGTAGATGTTCCTTCAGGGACACAACTGTATGTTGGAATAGTAGGTGAAAATTTTGGGTATATAGCTGGAGAAGCTGTACAATTTGAGTTGGTTAATCTAATTCCACCATCTTCGTTTGGCCCTGGAATACCATTGTCTTAACTTTTAATATATTTTGAAAGAAGGGTAACTGTTACGAATATTTGTGTGCATGTAAAATTTGGTAATGATATTAAAACATTTACGCTTAAAGATTTGTCATTATTAGATTCATTAAACATTAAAGATCAAACAATTATATTTCCTGGGGGAATTACTGAAATTTCAATTACGCATGATCTATTTATAATTACTACAGCTGATCCAATTTTTCAAGATAATAAACCACATAAATTCGAAGAGTGTTCAACAGATTTAATAAAAGCTTACGATTGGCAGGGTAATTTAGTATGGAGTATAAAGGATATTATACCTAACATAAATGCTCCGCTGTATGGAGGTTTTATTGTTGATCAAGATCATATAATGGATATTCTTATGGGTTATGATTTGCAATATAATAATTACCATGATTTTTATGTTTGTTTTATTGGAGGTTTAAGATATATTATTGATTTGCAAGAAAGAAAAGTAATTGCAAAATCTCCCACAAAATAAGTGCCTGCCTTGGTTTTTAGTGACTAATCTTTGGAATATCTTACAACTATTTAAGCCAGATAGCTGGGCGGGACACTGAATGTAGGCTCGTATATCCAATCCGATGGCATGAAGCTGGTGCTCAACAGCAACAATGACGTGAAAAACGTCCATGTGTCGGAATCCTTCCTGATCGACGATTGGAGCGACATTCAGTTCGGAAGCAACGTAACGGTCAACGTCAACACCTATGT
>CASFAP010000024.1 GCA_949292695.1 uncultured Eubacteriales bacterium
CCGCGTCGTCGTCGGCATCGGGACTACGGTCGAGGGGCTCAAGGACCTGGCCCGCTCCTTCAAGGAGGCGCAGGCCGCCCTCGAAGTCGGCAAGGTCTTTGACACCGAAAAAACCATCGTCAGCTACGATAACCTCGGCATTGCCCGTCTCATTTACCAGTTGCCGACAACCCTCTGCGAGACCTTCCTGCGCGAAGTCTTCAAGCGTGGCTCGATCGAAAGCCTCGATCAGGAAACCCTCTTTACGATTCAGCGTTTCTTCGAGAACAACCTCAACGTCTCTGAAACCTCGCGCAAGCTTTTTGTCCACCGGAATACGCTGGTCTATCGCCTCGAGAAAATCAAGAAAATCACTGGCCTTGATTTGCGCGAATTCGACCACGCGATTGTCTTTAAGATCGCTTTGATGGTAAAAAAATACCTGACGGCGAACCCTGTCAAATATTAAGCAAAGCGAGGGAGCAACCATTAACGAGTCAGAATTTATCCCGAATACCGTGGAGGAGTCGCAAGAGCCCATCATTGAGTTTAAGGGTGTCTCCAAGACCTACATAACCGGTACGCACGCTTTGCGCGATGTC
The DNA here is from genome assembly GCA_949292695.1 of uncultured Eubacteriales bacterium. Classification (GTDB taxonomy): domain Bacteria; phylum Bacillota; class Clostridia; order Oscillospirales; family Acutalibacteraceae; genus CANQSG01. The sequence goes on from CASFAP010000024.1 coordinate 582, forward strand.
AATGTCACCATCAACCGCGGCGAGTTCGTTTTTGTGGTCGGCGCGTCGGGCGCCGGAAAAAGCACCTTTATGAAGTTGATTATGCGGGAGGAAAAGGCCAACGCGGGCGAGATTATCGTCAACCATTTTCATCTGAACCGCATGCCGAAAAAGCAGATTCCCATGCTTCGCCGGACGATGGGCATTGTGTTTCAGGACTTCCGCCTGATTCCCAATATGACGGTTTTTGACAACGTCGCCTTTGCCATGCACGTAACCGGCGCCGGCAACCGCACCATCCGCAAAGAGGTCTCAAAGGCGCTCAGCCGCGTCGGCCTTGGCAACAAGGCGAGAAGCAAGCCGCTGGAACTCTCGGGCGGCGAGCAACAGCGCGTGGGCCTGGCGCGCGCGCTTGTCAACCACCCCGATTTAATTATCGCCGACGAGCCGACCGGCAACGTCGACCCCAATATGTCTTATGAAATTGTCGGCCTGCTCAGCGAAATTAACCGCAGAGGTACCACCATTCTAATGGTTACGCACGACCATAACCTCGTGCGCGATTTCCACCACCGCGTCATCATGCTGGAAGATGGCCAGATCGTAGCGGATAACGCGGGAGGGGCAATCGTATGAAACTTAGAAGTCTCAGATACCTGACCAAAGAGGGCTTGAAAAACATTTGGGCGAACCGCCTGATGTCGTTGGCCTCTATCGGCGTCCTGGTCGCCTGTATGACCCTCATCGGTTTGGCAATCCTGCTGACGGCCAACGTCAATCTGGCGATGCGAAACCTCGAGACTCAAAACGTCATCATGGCCTACTTCAACGACCGAAACTCGGTTTTGTATGATAACGCCACCCTCAGTTCGGATGCAACTGCTTCGGCCCAGAGCGGCGATGTTTCGGCCGAATCCGGCGTTTCCTCAGAGAATGCGAGCGCCTCGTCCAGCACCAGTTCGGATGCGCAATCCGCGACCTCCTCGCAGTTCGACCGCGACAATATCCCAGAGGACAGCTATCTCATCCACAATGAGGAAGAGGCAAGGGCGGTCTGCGACGAAATCGCAAAGCTCGACAACGTCAATTCGGTCGAGTTCATCTCGCGCGACCAAGCCTTGGCTGAAATGGAAGGCACAATTGACGACGACGTGCTGGCCTCCCTGTTAAATGATGAGAACGGCAATCCCATGTCGCACGGCGCCAGGATCACCATGACCGACCTCTCCCGTTTTGATGAGACCGTCGCGCAGATTGAAAATGTAACAGGGGTCTATAAGGTCGTTTCCAGGGAGGATACCGCCCAGCAGATCACCATGATAAAAAACGGCATCGGGAGCGCCGGCATCTGGATCATCGCCATTTTGTTGGTCATCGCGTTGGTTATTGTCTCCAATACCATCCGCGTCACCATGTATAACCGCAAGCTTGAAATCAGCATCATGAAGGCCGTCGGCGCCACCAACTGGTTTATTCGGTTCCCGTTTATCATTGAGGGCGTGGCTTTGGGGTTGCTGTCTGCGCTGATTTCAGAGGGCGTCGTCTATTTCTGCTACCGCGTCGCGGTGGAGAGCTTTAAATCCTCGCCTGAATTTGGGGGCGGGATCATCCGCTTCTCCGAGATGGCCTGGCAACTGCTCGGCATCTTTGCCGCAATCGGTGTTTTGGCCGGTGCGGTCGGAAGCCTCATCATGATCAGCAAATACCTGCGCAAAGAGGGAAGCGAATTCCGTGCGCTTTGATTTTGCGCATAGATTCTTACCGTTCAAGAAAGGAGCCTTTTTATGCGTTTGAAATCAGTTTGGAAAACTGGCGTCAGCCTGATGCTCTGCCTTTGTATGCTCGCCGGTTTCCAGTTTGTCGGTAGCTATCAGGTCTTTGCCAAGACCGCGGCCGAACTCAATAGCGACATCGCCGCACTGGAACAGAAATCCAAGGAATATGAGCAACAGATCAAAGAATTGAAGGCCCAAAAGGCTGACCAAGCCGAGATCCAAAAGGCTTTGCAGGCCCAGGTCGATAATACGCAGGCGCAGATTGCTCTGTGCACCAGCAAAATTTCGGCCTACAAAGAAGAAATCGCAAAGAACGAGGCCCTCATTAATGAAAAAACGCTGGAGATGGAAGAGTATAAGTATCAATACCGGCAACGCCTGCGGGCAATAGCGATGAGCAATACAGGTTCCTCACTGGAGGTGCTCTTGAGCGCTGAAAGCCTTGCGGATTTCCTTGCTAAAACGCAATTTGTCCAAAATGTTTCTGCGCGGGACGCTATGCTGGTCGAAGACATCAAAACTACCATGAAAGAGATTGAAGCCGCAAAGGCTGACATTGAAGAAAAGTCTGCGGCGCAAACCGCCCTTAAAAAGACCCTTTCGGAAAAGCGGTCGCAATTGCAGGCGCAGATGGATGAAGTCAACCAAGGTATTGCTGAATTAAACGCAACCCAAAACAGCATTGACGCGAAAAACGATGACCTTGAGGCGCAGATCAAGGCAATGCAGAACGAGTTGGCATCTATTTCCAATACTTCGAATATTGTTTATGATGGTAGCCAGTTCACCTGGCCGGTGCCTGGCATCTACCGCATTACCTCTGGTTTTGGAGGGCGCTGGGGCGGTCAACACCTGGGCATTGACATTTCGGGCGGCGGCATCATGGGGCATCCGATTGTTGCGGCCGCGGATGGCGTCATTCTGGTCTCGAAAAACGGTTGCAACCACAACTATGGCAAGAGCGGCAGTTGCGGTTGCGGCGGCGGCTATGGTAACTATGTCATGATCGATCACGGCAACTATCAGGGAGCCACCTACCGTACGCTTTATGGTCATATGACCAGCACTGCGGTTTCTGTGGGGCAAAGCGTTAAAAAGGGCCAGGTGATTGGCTATGCCGGCTCTACCGGCTGGTCGACGGGCGCTCATCTCCACTTCGAGGTCATTGTCAACGGCGTCAAGAAAAACCCCATGAATTACTTCAATAAGGTCCAATAAAAAGTCAATTTGAATGTTAGAGCGAGGGCAGAACAAAATGTTTTGCCCTCCTGCTTTTGGAGGCGTAAAAAATGGAACCTTTACTCAATCAAACAGCGCTCGCCACCCCGGTGCCAAAGCATGACCGGAAAAAGACTGTGTGGATCATTGTAATAACGGCTTTGGTGTCGGTGCTTTTGTCAGCGCTTGTTTTTTATTTGATCCTATTTCATGGTAATGAAAAACTCGGCAAGCTCTTGGCGATTGAAAAGCTAGTGGATCAGAATTTTTATGGCGATTATAACGCCGATTCCCTGGAAAATGCTATGTTTTCGGCCTACATCGGCGCGCTTGGCGACCGATATGCGGCCTACCGTTCGCCTGTCGAAACCGAAGCGTCTTATGACCAAATGATGGGGCAATCAGCCGGCATCGGCGTCACGGTCACCAAATCGCCCGACCGGGAGTCGATCCTTATCCTGCATGTCTATGACGGCGGGCCTGCCAAGGCCGCCGGCCTGCTCGAGGGCGATGAAATTGTCGCCGTTGATGCCAAACAGGTGGAGGAAATCGGCTATGATGAGGCGATAAATTTGTTGCAAGGCGATATCGGCTCGACGGTCAGCGTCGTCGTTTCCCGCGGCGGCACGCAACAGTCCTTTTCAATTACGCGGGCCGATTATGAGGTCCAGTCGGTCTTTTATCATGTGGTTTCGGATTACGGCTACCTCGAAATCACCGATTTCAATGAGGCCACGGTGAACCAGTTCAAAACAGCAATCGATAATTTGCTCTCCCAGAATGTAAAAGGTCTGATCTTCGATTTGCGCCGCAATGGGGGAGGAACAGTCGATTCGGTCTCCGAAATGCTCGACTATATTCTGCCGGAAGGGGATATCATTTCGGTCGAATATGCAGACGGCCACCGCCAGACCCTCTATCGCTCTGACGAAAAGGAAGTCGACCTGCCCATGACCGTTTTGACCGACGGCGACACCGCCAGCGCTTCCGAGCTCTTTTCGGCTTCGATCCGCGACTACCAAAAGGGCGCTTTGATCGGCGAAACCACCTTTGGCAAGGGCGTGATGCAACGCACCTATACACTCCCTGACGGTTCTTCGGTCAAATTTACCGTCGCGGCCTTTTTCCCGAAAAGCGGCGTCAATTTTGACGGCGTCGGCCTGGCGCCCGATGTCGAGGTGAAATTAACCGACGAGCAAAAGGCCCGCTTTTACCTCTTGACCGATGAAGAGGACCCTGTTTTGCAGGCGGCAGTGGAATGGCTGGATACCCATGCGGCCCAATAATATCTGGTTGCGCTATCTTTTTTTGGCGGCCGCGGTCGGGATCTGCATCGGCATCTTTTTGGCCTCGAATCAAAATGCCGAAGCCTCTTCTGCGACGAGCGGCGGAATCATCCGATGGGTCGCAAGCCTGCTTCAGCCAGGCTTTGCGGAGCAGACTGCTGAAGCGCAAGAAACCACTGTCGCGTCCTATCAGCATTTTGTCCGCAAGCTTGCGCACTTTTCGGTCTATGCGGCGCTGGGCTTCACGGCGACAGGCGCGGCCCTGACCTGGCCGAGGCCGGCGAGAACCCTCCGCGTCGGCGCCGCGCTGGCCTTTTGCCTTTTGTATGCCGCCAGCGATGAAATTCATCAGCTTTTCGTGCCTGGCCGAAGCGGGCAGGCATCAGATGTGTTGCTCGATTTTTGCGGCGCGGTAGTCGGCGCGTTAGCGCTGTGTCTTTTGTTGTGGCTGGTTACGCGCCGACGCATCAAAAAAAGCCCCGAAGAAAACGCGAGCTAACGCCGGTTCCCAGCTGTCTCGCGCGCTTGCATTCTGCCCGGCCTGTAGACGGCTGAGTTCATGCGTATTTCTGCTAAGACATCCCTTCGGCCTTCGGCGTTTTATGCATCAGCCGTTTTGAATTGCCGTCTGCAAAGATTGGCGTTGGCGTTTCCGAAAAGATTGCCCTAGAACCTGCGAGCTGTTTTTGAAGGTCTCGCCTGCGACAGCCGCAAGGGTCGCACATTTTTAAAATACAGCAGTTTTCGGATGGGGACGTTTTTTGTTTGGCAAAAGGTGCGAGCGTTTTGAAATTTTGCAATTTTTAATTTGTGTTTTGGCGGCAGAGGCCCTGCCTCATTTTTGAAACGACCGTTAGCTTAGGGTTCGGCATTTGGTGCAACAGCGCCGGAAGCCGCAACCGTTTTGAAACGTTGCAATGATTGAGGTGCTTAACGGCCGAGGATTCGCCCGATGTTTCAAGGATTCGCGCTCTCCAGAGCGAGATTTAAAAAAGCACCGAGCCTGTTGCAAAGCACCGCAATTTTTTCGATTGCGGTGTTTTTTTGATTGACAAAACAACAAACATTGTATACAATTATACAAGAGATGATTGGGGGAATTTGAATGGAAGACCAGCAAAAAGAGTTGAAGCTGAATCCTGCTACAAATCTGCTCGAAAAAGCCGAGTTCGACTATCAGTTGCAGGATGTCGCAGAGCCGAACCTCTATCGCAGTATGTACACCTATCGGGATATCCCAAAAATCGCCTTTAACCGGCGCCTCGTGCCGATGGCCATGCCAAAAGACATCTGGATCACCGACACCACCTTCCGCGACGGCCAGCAATCGCGCGAACCCTATACGACCAAGCAGATCGTCGATTTGTTCGAGATGCTTCACCGCCTCGGCGGCCCGAATGGCATCATCCGCCAGAGTGAATTTTTCCTTTACAGCAAAAAGGACCGCGACGCCGTCTATCAGTGCATGGAGCTCGGATACGAATTCCCTGAGGTGACGAGTTGGATCCGCGCTTCCAAAAAGGATTTTGAAATGGTCAAGGAAATCGGCCTGAAAGAGACCGGCATCCTCGTCTCCTGCTCGGATTATCACATCTTTTATAAGCTCAAAATGACCCGGAAACAGGCCATTGACCACTATTTGGGCGTGGTCCGCGAATGCATTGAGACCGGCGTGCGGCCGCGGTGCCATTTGGAAGACATCACCCGCGCCGATTTTTACGGCTTTGTGGTGCCCTTCGTGCTCGAGCTCTCCAAACTCATGAAGGAATCGGGCACCCCCATCAAGATCCGCGCCTGCGATACGTTGGGCTACGGCGTCTCAATTCCCGGCGCGGCCCTGCCGCGGAGCGTGCCCGGCATCATTTACGGTCTCAATCACCATGCTCGCATCCCTTCAGAGCTCATCGAGTGGCATGGGCACAACGACTTTTATTGCGCCGTCACCAATTCGACGGCCGCCTGGCTCTACGGCGCTTCAGGGGTGAATTGTTCTCTGTTAGGCATTGGTGAGCGAACCGGCAACTGCCCGCTGGAGGCCATGGTCATTGAGTACGCCCAACTGAAAGGTACGCTCGACGGCATGGAGCCGTTAGTCATCACCGAAATCGCCGACTATTTCAAAAATGAACTCGGCTATGATATCCCGCCCCGCACCCCATTTGTCGGCGAGGACTTTAACGTCACCCGCGCCGGTGTGCATGCCGACGGCCTGCTCAAAAACGAGGAGATTTATAACATCTTTGACACTGAAGCCATCCTCGGCAAGTCGCCAAAGGTCATGATCAGCAACACCTCTGGCGTTTCGGGCATCGCGCACTGGGTCAATAAGCACTATCGGCTTCAGGGGGAAAATGCGCTCGCAAAAGACCACCCTTTGGTCGTCCGCATGAAAGAATGGGTCGACAACGAGTACGCCGGCGGCCGCGTGACCGCGGTGTCGGATGGTGAACTCGAAACCCTTTGCCAAAACTGGGCCGGCGAGTACGGCCTGCAACTGTAATTCAGGAGGAATAGAAATGGGTAAAAACTTGACGCAGAAAATCATTGAAAGCCACCTTGTCGAAGGGAAAATGATCCCCGGCGAGCAGATCGGCCTGAAAATTGATCAGACCCTGACGCAGGATTCGACCGGCACTATGGCCTATCTCCAGCTTGAAGCCATGGATGTCGGCCAGGTCAAGACCCTGCGCTCGGTCGCCTATATCGACCACAACATGCTCCAACAGGGCTTTGAAAACGCCGACGACCATAAGTACATCCAAACCGTCGCCAACAAGCACGGCATCTACTTCTCAAAGCCTGGCAACGGCATCTGCCACCAGGTCCACCTCGAGCGGTTCGGCGTGCCGGGGCAGACCCTGCTCGGCTCTGACAGCCACACCCCGACGGGCGGCGGCATCGGCATGCTGGCCATGGGCGCCGGCGGGCTCGACGTCGCGGTCGCCATGGGCGGCGGCACCTATTATATCAATATGCCGAAGGTTTTGAAGGTGGAATTGACCGGTGCGCTCCGCCCCTTTGTGACCGCGAAGGACATTATCCTCGAGGTGTTGCGCATTTTGAGCGTCAAGGGCGGCGTCGGCCGTGTGATTGAATACGCCGGCGAGGGGGTTAAGACCCTGAGCGTCCCCGAGCGCGCCACCATCACCAACATGGGAACGGAACTCGGCGCTACCACCTCGATTTTCCCGACCGATGAGACGACCCGCGCTTTCCTGCGCGCGCAGGGGAGAGAGGGCGACTATATCGAGCTGAAAGCCGACGCCGACGCAGAGTACGATGAAACCATTACGATCGATCTGTCGGCGCTCGAACCCTTGACCGCTTTGCCGCACAGCCCCGATAACGTCAAGACCGTCAAAGAGGCGGCCGGTATCAAGGTCGACCAGGTCGCCATCGGCAGTTGCACCAACAGCTCCTACCTCGATATGATGCGTGTCGCCAAAATCCTGAAAGGCCGCACCGTCCCGGCCGACGTCAGCCTGGTGATCGCGCCCGGTTCCAAGCAGGTGCTGACCATGCTGGCTGAAAACGGCGCTTTGGCCGACATGATCGACGCTGGCGCCCGCATCCTCGAAGCCGGTTGCGGCCCCTGCATCGGCATGGGCCAGGCCCCGGCATCGAATGCCGTCTCGCTTCGCACCATCAACCGCAACTTTAAGGGCCGTTGCGGCACGACCTCTGCCGGCGTTTATATCGTCAGCCCCGAGACGGCGGCCGTCAGCGCGCTGGAAGGAAAGCTGACCGATCCGCGCACCTATGCCGACCGCGTCGATTTGACCGTCAAAATGCCTGAAAAATTCTATGTCCATGACAATATGATCATCAAGCCCACCGATGAGCCCGAAAAGGCCGAAGTCATCAAGGGGCCGAACATCAAGGATTTCCCGGTCAACCACGCTTTGCCTGAGACGGTCGAGGGCGAGGTGCTCATCCAGGTTGAGGACAACATTACAACCGACCACATCATGCCCTCCAACGCAAAGCTGTTGCCATTCCGCTCGAACATTCCTTATCTTTCGGATTACTGCCTGACCCCCTGCGACCCCGAATTCCCGGCCCGCGCCAAGGCTTTGGGCGGCGGATTCATCGTCGGCGGCGAGAACTACGGCCAGGGCTCCAGCCGGGAGCACGCGGCCCTTGTCCCGCTTTATTTGGGCGTCAAGGGCGTCATCGCCAAGAGTTTTGCCCGCATCCATAAGGCCAACCTCATCAATTCGGGCATCCTGCCCCTCGTCTTCGCGCATGCAGAGGATTACGACAAACTCGGCCAGGGCGCCAAAATCGTCATCGAAAACGCGCCCGAACAGGTAAAAACAGGCAAGGTCACCGTCCTCGTCGACGGCAAGCCGATCGAGACCCGCATCGAGTTGACCGACAAAGAGTTGCAGGTCCTTTTGGCCGGCGGCAAGATCAACTTCATCAAGCTCGCGCAGTAATTCTGCACGGAAACCGAATGTGAAAGAAGAGAAGGAGAGAAAATCATGGGTAAATTTGACGCGGCTTTAAAACATTTTGAAGCAATCCTCGAACAGCAGGCGGCGCGTGTCGAGCGCCTGAAAAATGAAGGCGATTTCGTCGACTATGCGAAACTCGATCATATCGTCAGCGGCGTCGTCGGCGGCGACGGCATCGGCCCGATGATCACCGGCGAGGCCGAGCGGGTGCTCAGCACCCTGCTGGCTGATGAAATTGCCGCCGGTAAAATTGAAATTCGCGAGATCGAAGGCCTGACCATCGAGAACCGTGTGGCACACAACCAGGCCATCCCGGACGATGTCCTCGAAGAACTCAAAAAGTGCGACGTCATTTTAAAGGGCCCGACCACCACGCCGCAAAAGGGCGACCCCTGGCCGAATATCGAGAGCGCCAACGTCGCCATGCGCAAAGCGCTCGACCTGTTCGCCAATGTCCGTCCGGTCAAGGTGCCCGAGCAGGGGATCGACTGGACCTTCTTCCGCGAGAATACCGAAGGGGAGTACGCTTTGGGAAGCCAGGGCATCAACGTCACCGACGATCTGGCCTTTGACTTCAAGGTGATTACAACCGAGGGCGCCGAACGCATCGCCCGCGCCGCCTTCGATTTTGCCAAAAAGAACGGCAAAACACGCGTCACGGCTGTCACCAAGGCCAACGTCATCAAAACGACCGACGGCAAGTTCCTCGAGTGTTGCCGCAAGGTGGCCGCGGAATACCCGGACATCACCTTTGACGAATGGTATATCGACATCATGACAGCCAAACTGGTCGATGAAAAGCGCCGCAAGGATTTCCAGGTCGTCGTCCTGCCCAATTTGTACGGCGACATCATCACCGACGAAGCCGCTGAGTTCCAGGGCGGCGTGGGTACTGCCGGAAGCTCCAACCTCGGCAAGCGGTACGCGATGTTCGAGGCCATCCACGGCTCGGCGCCGCGCATGGTCAAGGAAGGGCGCGCGCAGTATGCCGACCCGTCGAGCGTCATCCGCGCCGCGGCGATGCTTCTTGCGCACATCGGCTACGGCGATAAGGCCGATAAACTCTACAAAGCGCTGGAAATCTGCGGCCAGACCGAGAAAAAACTCGTCATGACCGGACGGAGCGACGGCGCGACGGGCCGCGAATTCGCCGACTATATTTTAGAGACCATCGCGAAGATGGAAACGCGGTAGCCGCCAGATGGTAGTGTGGCGGCCGGGCCTGCCCGGTAAAACCGGGCGGCGGCGCGGGGCAGGCTCTCTGTATTTCAGAGCTAGTTTATTTCGCCCCGCGCCGCGTCGAAGGCTTCGCCTTCGGCCCGGCCGCCTCATCCCACGCCCTACGCCGCGAACCCATATATTCAATTGGCTTTCAACCCATCCCGCGGTGTGCCGTTCTGCGTCGCCGGATATTTTCAGCGATCCGGTGGACTTTCCAGGGAGATGCGCCGTTGCCTTCCTTGGCGTTCGGCATTGATCGTCGGCTTATCCCGCGACGCCATTGGCCCGCGGTCTTGCCGCCGGGCATTGCTTGCTCATCCAAGTTCTAGGCCGTTTGTCCATCGGGCGGTGGCCTGTGTTCGCAATTTATCATTTTAAGTTTTGAGGAGGTGGCCTTTTGTCAGACAGTGGTGCGAATTTAACCGCCCGCGTCTATCATGAACTGCGGGAGGAAATTTTAAAAGGTACCTATGCACCTGGGACAGCCTTGACGGAACTGGGTTTGGCCGAGGCGCTGGGCGTCAGCCGCACCCCCGTGCGGGAAGCGCTCCGCCAACTCGAACTCTGCGAGCTCGTAAAGATTACGCCCAACAAGGGCGCCGTCGTCCTAGGGATTACGACCGACGATATCCGCGACATCTATGAGATCCGTTCTCTCATCGAGGGCATCGCCGCTGAGCGGGCCGCCAAAGAAGCCAGCGAGGACCAAATCCGTCAACTTTGCGAGATCATCGACCTGACTGAATTCTATTACGAAAAGGGCTATCTCGATCAGCTCCAAAGCATGGACGGTCGGTTCCATACCTATCTTTACGGCATGTCCAACGGCCGGATGCTCCGCCATATTTTGAACGATCTGCATAGCTATGTCGGCCGGTTCCGCGGCATGTCGATCAAACGGAAGGGCCGCGTTGAGCAGATGCTCAAAGAACACCGCGCCGTGATGGACGCCATCCGCAACCACGATGGCGCCAGCGCCCGCGCGCGCATGACCGAGCATGTCATCAATTCGATGAACAATATCATCCAGTTGCAACAAATGCAATCTGAAACGGGGGAGCAAGATGCGAATTCTGATCTTTAACGAACATAAGCAGGATAAAACCGAGGCCGCCGTCCGCGCTGTCTACCCGAATTTTATCCATAACGCGCTGGCCGATGTGTTAAAAGACGGCAATACCGTCAAAACCGTCACGCTAGACGATGAAAACTGCGGCATTACCAAAGAAATTCTGGACCAAACCGACGTCCTTTTCTGGTGGGCGCATATCGCGCATCATGAGGTGCCCGACGCCGTCGCAGAGCTCGTGCGGGACGCAGTTCTTGGTGGAATGGGCCTCGTCGTGCTCCATTCGGGCCATATGGCGAAGCCCTTTAAACTCTTGATGGGGACGGCCTGCACCCTGCGCTGGCGCGAGGGGAGCCGCGAACGGATCTGGGTGACATCGCCCGGCCACCCGATTGCAAAAGGCGTCCCGGAGCAGTTTGAATTGGCGCAGGAGGAGATGTACGGCGAGTACTTTGATATTCCAACTCCGGACGATATCGTTTTTATGGGATGGTTCGCCGGCGGCGAGGTCTTCCGGAGCGGCGTCACCTTCCGCCGGGGGCTTGGCAAGGTCTTTTATTTCCAGCCTGGCCATGAGACCAGCCCGACTTTCCACCACCCAGTGATTCAGACGATTTTGCGCAATGCGGCCGAGTGGGCCGCGCCGACATGCCGCGGCAATATCCTTTATTGCTCGAATCCGGCGCCGCTTGAGACCGGCGCTGAATAAGAAAACGCCGCAACTGAATAAAAGCGGTCAGCGTGAATAAAGGATACGCCGAATCAAACGCGCCCGGCTTGAAGAAAAACAGATGGCGCCGAAAGAGCTCCGGCCGGCACGGAAAATGCGTGTGGCGAGGATAGAATAAACCGGCGCTGTAAAACCCGATGTGAATGACTGCAATCAGTCGGCTTGAATCAAAAGTGCCGGCGCCGAATGAGGTAAGGCAATATCATTTATTCTTAAAAAAAGGCAAACAAAGATAACCAAAAAAGGCTTTGGATTTGGGGTGTTTTCCCTGATCTTCGGCCTTTTTTCTCTTGCATTTTGTCAAAGTGTTTTGGCGATTGCATGGGAGATTCAGAAGAAAATTCGGAACATACAAGAATATTCCCTGTTGCTTTATTCTGGTAATTTTCTCTTGCCATTTTATAGAAGATAAATGACCAGGGATTGTTAGGCGGCGCCGAAGGAATTCCATCCAAGAAGGAATATTAAGTGCATTCGGTGCAATTCAATGAATCGGTCAGAATAACAGCTGATCCGTAGAATAGAGGCCGGCACTGGATTGCGTTCGACATTGCATATGGTTCTGCATCGCAAAAAAGCTGATCGTGAAAAGTTGAATCAAAAAAGCCCATAGGCTCCCCTATGGGCTTTTGGTTTGTGCGCGGCCCTGCCGGCCTTCGGCCGGCGGACGCCCCGGATTTTTGCAATGGTTTTTACTCTGCTTTTTCGCCCGGGGCGCCCTCGCGCGCAAAACGCGCGGGCCGCGCAGGTTAAACTCCTGCCTGAATGGTTAAAATAATTGCAAGAGCGGATGCGTCTGCTAGACCAACGCGTCATCGGTCTTTTGGATCAGGATATGCTTTGCATCTGTTTTGCGAATGGCAATGACGTTGCCTCGGATTTCGTAGGCGGCGACATCCCCCGATTTTTCTTTGACGACACATTTCACGATAGGTTCGCCGGATATTCCGAGCGCTGATAATCTATGATGCATGTAGGAATCGGATTCAATGTGAACGAGTCGGCCGCACTCGCCGCTGGCCAAGTTGTCCAAACTATGGATTTCCAAAGCGCACCCTCCTTTGTTCCAGACTATGCTTTTCCTCATTTTCTTGTTAGAATGGATGACGTTGGCCTTTGTCTCTAACCGTCGTAATCTTCTAAGAGCTGATTGATCTGCTCCATGGAATCGGCCTGGATTCCTTCATTCAATAATGTGCGATCGGTCAGGGGCAAATTGGATAATACGACATCCCTGTAAACCTCAACCAGCTCTCCATTTTCATAAAGTGCGACCGCATTCCCGTAGGCTTTCAAAAGATATCCTTCGGGCGCACTCGACGCTGGAGCAGGGGAGAGCGAACGCGTCAAAAGGATTACAGCTAAAATAAAAACGATAGCCGCGGCTACAATTAGGCTTAAAATCGTATATTTTTTTTGCATAAAATGGCCTCCTTTTGTCTATAGTTTGTACGTGTGGCGCGCGTGATATACATTTTCTGGGTGATTTGGCAAAAGTTAAAATATTGTTACCCTATTGGCCCAAAAATGTGGTATAATATGCGCAGGCAAAAAACGCTTTGTGTTTTTTGCGGTCAAAGGCCGCTCGTTGTGGCGTGCCGCAACGCCGGCCATGATTATAGTCGGAATCGATGGACCGGCAAAGCCGGTCCGGCGCCCTCTGCGCAGAGTGACACAAGTCGTCCGGGGCTGTGGCATTAAGCGCCAATATAGCCAAAGGTGTCTGCAAAGCAGTCCTGTCCGGTAATGCCAGCACGGACGCATTGCACCAAAACGGCCGCGCCTTAAGCCTGGCGTCGCACGAAATAGGGATGCCTAATTTCTGTTTATCGCCAGATGGCGCAAAGTGTGAATGGATTCTTCGCTAACCATATGTTGTATCAAGAAACGGAGGTGACTGTCTGAGATGGATGAGAAAGAATTTTGGAACCCCGATGAAGAAGAAAATGACAGCGCAGATCGTTTTTCCGGTGAGGATTCCTCCTTCAGCGAACAGTTGGATCTGAATGCCTTTTCCACAAAACGGAGTCTTTCGGCGCAAGAGGAACTGCTGTCGGACGGTGACCCCAAACATGGGAAAAAGAAAA
>CASFAP010000025.1 GCA_949292695.1 uncultured Eubacteriales bacterium
TGGGCGATACGCATGGTGCGCTGGCCGGTAAAACCGAGCTTCCGCGAGGCTTCCTGCTGGAGGGTCGAGGTGATAAAAGGCGGCGCCGGTTGCCGGGTGCGAACGCCTTTTGTGACCTTGGCGACGGTGTATTCGGCCCCTTCGAGGGCGGCAAGGATTTGAGTCGCGGCCGCCTCGTTGGGGATTTCGATTTTATCGCCGCTTTTGAGGCCATAAAGCTTTGCGTCAAAGCTCTTGCGGCCGGCGAGGAATTTTGCATCTATGCTCCAGTATTCCTCGCTCTGAAAGGCGTTTATTTCCTTCTCGCGGTCGACGATAAGCCTGAGCGCCACGGTCTGCACCCGGCCGGCCGAGAGGCCCCGGCGGACCTTTTTCCAGAGAAAGGGGCTGAGTTTGTAGCCGACGATGCGGTCGAGCACCCGGCGGGCCTGTTGCGCGTCGACGAGGTTCAGATCGATCTTGTGGGGGCTCTTCATGCCAGATTTGACGGCGCTCTCGGTGATTTCGTTGAAGGTGACGCGGTTATCGTCATTGAGGTCCAACGCCAACAGCTGGGCCAAATGCCAGGAGATGGCCTCCCCTTCCCGATCCGGGTCGGTGGCCAAAAAGACCTGGTCGCTCTGGGCGACGGCCTCCTGCAAAGCGTGGCTCACTTCTTTTTTATCAGGCATGACGACAGATTGCGGCGCAAATTGATGCTCAATGTCGACCCCCATTTTGGATTTTGGCAGGTCGCGGACATGCCCTTTAGAGGCCATGACATGATAGCCCGGCCCCAAATATTTTTGGATGCTTTTCACCTTGGACGGCGACTCGACGATGACAAGTTTGGCCATTGGTGTTTATTCCTTTCTTCTAGGATAAATGAAGGTGCATGTTCCCTTTTCAGGATATTAAAAGGCAAAATTTCTTTGCCTAGATGCCAGAGGGCCCGATTCCTTTTGCCAGGATGCCGGATAATTGAGGATGGAAAGCCCGGCTTGACCGATCATCACCCGCAACGGGTATATCGCCCACCTGGAACGGCCCGAATGAAACCCTGCAACTCCAGTTCGGTCGCGGCGACCAAAAGCTCAGGAACTGACAACGTTTTGGCGGCCGCCAAAGCTTCGAGCAAAAAGGTTTTGGTGTGAATCGAATCATACAGCTTTTTGGCATTTTCACTCAAGGCCGAAACTTCCGCTCGCCCCGGCGAAGCGGGAGGCTCCGCCCTGGCTGGTTTGCGCGGGAGCGCTGGTTCGGACGCGGCCGCAAGATCCAGCTTGTGCGGATAGCGCGGCGCGTATTCCGCGAACAAATCGACGGTGTCGAGCAAAGGCCGCGCACCATCCAACAACAGGCGATTCGAACCCGCATATTGCTTTAATCCCGGCATACCGGGGATCACGTAAAGGGCCTTACCCTGCTCAAGGGCATTCCGGGCCGTAATAAGCGTCCCGCTGTGGGCCGACGCCTCGACGACGATCACCGCTTTACTCAAAGCCGCGACTAGGCGGTTGCGGAGCGGAAAGGTAATCTTGGAGGGCGGATAATCGGGCGGATACTCACTAAGCAGGCAACCATCCGCCAAAATTTGCCGGCGCATTTGGGCCAAATCTTTCAGGTAATCATAGGCAAGTCCGCATCCCAGCACGGCCACCGCCTTACCCGACACAGACAACGTCCCCTTAAGGGCCAAAGAATCGATGCCCAATGCGCCGCCGTTGGCTATGGCAAAACCGCCGTGCGCCAATCTGGCCGCAATCGAAAAGGCGGCCTTTTTGCCGTATTCCGACGGCAGGCGCGGTCCGACGATCGAAAGAATGACCTCGTCTGACAGATCGAAACGCCCATTGCGATAAAAGACAATGGGTGGGTCGGCAAGGGCTCGGAAGGATTCAGGGTAACTTTTATCGGAATAAGTTACAATTTCAATGCCCTCTTCCCGGCAACGCGCAAGGATCTGCCGCGCGCGCTCGACGGGCGTTTCCTCAATGTGGGACAGCTCAGTCTTTGTAAAGAGGCGGGAGGCGCAAAGCGAGGCGTAGTCGGTTTCATAAATCTTTCGCGGCGAAGAGAACCGCTCTAGAATCCGGGAAAACCTGCGATTTGCGAACCCTAAAACACATTGTAACCAAATCCAGTATTCCAATTCCATATCTATTCCCTCACCATCTCCCACATGACAATCGAAGCCGCGACTGCCGCGTTGAGCGATTCGGCCCGGCCCGGCATGGGAATTGTAATCCGTTCGTCAGATGCCGCGAGCGCCCCGGAGCTCAAGCCCTTCGCCTCATTTCCGATGAGGGCAATGCCGCCGCCGGAAAAATCGACCCTCCCGACGGATTTGGCCGTTTTTTCCACGACACAGGCATAGACCGGCAAAGGTATCTCACGCAAAAAGGAGAGGAACTCCCGCGGCCGCAAGACCGGCAAGCGCACAAGCGCCCCCATCGAAGCGCGCAAAGACTTGGGGCTGAAGGGATCGCAGGCGTCAACCGATAAAATGAGGCCGTCGATCCCCAGCGCCTCAGCCGTACGGCTAATCGCGCCGAGATTCGATGGGTCCTGCAACCGCTCGAGGGCGACATAGCGCCCATTCGGCCGGATGGAAAGCTCCCATTTGGGCGGTTCAAACACGCAAATGACGCCCTGCGGCGAGACTGTATCGGAGAGTTTTGCAAACAGCCTGTCCTCCAACGCAAAGCATTCGTCGGCCGCCGCGGCCAACGCACCGACCGCCGGTTCAGCCGCATAGGCGCTTTTTGAAACGATCAGCTTCTGAAAACGGCATCCGCTGGCGGCGGCGTCCAGGCAGAGCCGCACCCCTTCGAGCACCGAAAGGCCGGCTTCTTTGCGGAAGCGGCCTGACTGCTGAAGTTTTGCGATTTGTTTGAAGAGCGGGTTGTCCCGGCTCGAAATGGTCACAAAGGGTTGCGAAGGCATAAAACACGGCCCTTCAAAGAGTTATGAAAAACGCCCGGAGACAGAATCCGGGCGTTATCTTACTTTTCTAACGCTTTTTTGGCATTTTTCGCAAGGGTGGCAAAACCGGCGGCATCATTGACAGCCAGGTCAGCCAGCATTTTGCGGTTCAGCTGTGCGCCCGTTTTTTTGAGGCCATTCATAAAGGTTGAATAATTCATGCCGTTCTGCTTGGCGGCGGCCGAAATGCGGGTGATCCACAGGCGGCGGAAATCCCGCTTTTTAAGGCGGCGGCCAATATAAGCATAGTTGCCCGATTTCATGACGGCTTCTTTGGCCGTCCGGAACAGTTTGGATTTTGCGCCAAAATAACCTTTGGCGAGTTTCAGCGTCTTTTTTCTTCTTTTACGCGTCGACAGCGCGCCTTTTACTCGTGCCATTGTTTCTGTCCTCCATTATGCGTCTTATTTGTAGGGAATCATTTTCTTGACTGCGGCGACGTTGGTCACATCCGCTACGACTGTCTTGCGCAGGTTGCGTTTCCGCTTGGTGGTTTTTTTGTTGAGAATGTGGGATTTATAGGCGTGCGCGCGTTTGACCTGGCCGGTTTTGGTCAGCTTAAAGCGCTTTTTCGCGCCGCTATGGGTCTTGATCTTAGGCATTATTTTTATCCTCCTATTTGCTTAATCGAAAAGTTATTTGGCAGGTTGCGGCGCAAGGAACATAATCATATTGCGCCCCTCCATTTTCGCAGGCTTTTCCACAACAGAGCATTCCGCGCAATACTGCGCAAAGCGCTTCATCGTCTCGGTTCCGATTTCAGGATGGCCAAGCTCGCGACCGCGGAAGCGGATCGATACCTTGACCTTGTTGCCGTCCGCCAAAAAGCGTTTGGCATGGTTGCCCTTGGTCTCAAAATCGTGAGTATCGATGTTGAGGCTTAATTGGATCTCTTTGACCTCGACTCGCTTTTGATTCTTTTTCGCTTCCTTTTCACGCTTGGATTGCTCGAAGCGATATTTGCCGTAGTCCATGATCTTGCAGACCGGCGGCGTCGCGGTCGGAGCGATGTTGACGAGATCAAGATCCCTTTCAAAAGCGGCGTTCAAAGCATCTTTAATGGGCAGAATACCGAGCTGAGAACCGTCAGCGTCGATGACGCGGACTTCCTTGAATCGGATTTCCTCGTTGATGGCAATTTCCTTGCTACGTATGGGTATGCACCTCCAGAACCCTTAAAATAAATGCAAAGCGCGAACAGCCAAAACCGTTCGCGCGAAAAAACAACCCAAGCGGGATCATTCAGCGATTGACCTCAAAAAGACGGAACCTTAGGAGGTGAGAACGGTTCAGAGTTCTACTTTGTTGTAGGACTATTTTACCAGACCACCCGGGATTTGTCAAGTGTTTTATTGCGTTTCACGCCATTCGAGGTATTCCTCGAGGCAAAGGCCCAATTCCTTCATCTTTTGGGCGTGCTCGACGCCCACATAGCGGTAATGCCAGGGTTCGTAGATGATCCCTGTAACGCTTTGCTTATCCTTCGGATAGCGGAGCACAAAACCGAACTGCTCGGCGTTGGCTCGAAGCCATAAATACTGCGGCGTCCCTTCAAAGGTCTCCTCAACTGAATTGAAGTCGACTGCGAGCCCCAAATTGTGCTCGCTTGTACCGGGAACAGCCACAACGGTCGCCGCCGCCTCTTTGGCCTGCTCTGAGGTGTACCCCTGGGCTAGCCATTCCTGCACCTCGTTGTTATAAAGGGTGGTCTGCCGGGCGACGGTACGGTAGGAAGAAATGACCAGAAGCCGCACGCCATCGGCTTTCGCCGCCTCGCACATCTCGTTGAGGGCGCTGACGGCGCGGGCGTCAAACTGCATGCCGGTATCCCGCGCGAATTCCTGGCGAATGGCGGCGGTCTCGACCGTAAAATCGGCCGGCAAAGGATTCTCGCTATTGGCCAGGCGCAAGCGCCATCGGTCGGCTTCTTCGGGCGTCTCGGGCTCCGATGTCGGAGTGACTGATTCCTCAGAGGAGAGTTCTGAAGAGCTGTCTGCCTTGGAGGAAGAAGAATCGGACGGCAGACTGGACTGCGACTCCACTTCGGAACCGGATGGCAGGCTTGAATCCGTAGCCTGCCCGCCTTCGCCTCTCGATGCGATCCAAATCACGGCGATTAACAGCACCAAAATCAATGTTAGGGCCACAACGAGCCAAATCTGGGAACGATTGGCCCGCTTCTTGGAAGCCGGCATTTCAAGCACCTACTTTTCAGGCGGCGCTGATGTCTTGCGCGCCGCCGAATATTAGATTCGTGCATCATTATACTAGAAAACCATGAAAAAAGCAAATAAAAAAACCAGCGCGCTTTCTGGCACGCTGGCAAAAAGCAAAAAATCAGACAATGCGAACGCGAATGACGCCGCTGACTCCGCGGACCGAATCGGCGATCTGTTCAAAGTCGCCGCCGCAGATATCAAGCATAGTATAGGCATTATCACCGCGGGATTTATTGACCATGTTTTCGATGTTGATGTTATCCTTTGCAACAGTCGAAGTGATGGTCGAAAGGATGTTGGGGATGTTTTTATGGATGACGCAGATGCGTTTGACGCCACTGCGCGGCATGGTGATCGAAGGCATATTGACCGAATTCTCGATGTTGCCGTTTTCGATGTAATCAATGAGCTCATGGGCCGCCATCTGGGCGCAGTTGTCTTCCGATTCGGGCGTAGAAGCGCCGAGGTGCGGAATGGCGATGACGCCGTCGACTCCCAGCATCTCATCGGTCGGGAAATCAGTGACATAGGCCGCGACCTTGCCGGCTTCGAGCGCGGCGATCATATCGGCGGCGTTGACGAGGTCGGCGCGGGAGAAGTTGAGGATCCGCACGCCCTCTTTCATGGCCGCAAAGGCCTCGGCATTCAAAAAGCCCTTGGTGTCATTCGTGAGGGGGACATGGACTGTAATGTAGTCGCAGTTTTCAAAGATCTCTTTCATGTCCATGGCGCGGATGGCGTTGTGGGTCAAGTTCCAGGCCGAATTGATCGACAAAAACGGATCGTACCCATAGACATGCATGCCGAGGTGGTTGGCGGCATTGGCAACCTGGACGCCGATCGCACCCAGGCCGATGACGCCGAGATTTTTACCCTTGATCTCAGGGCCGACAAAGGCGCTCTTGCCCTTTTCGACCAGCTTGGTCACTTCGGCGCCGTTGCCTTTGAGGGTCTTGGCCCACTCGATGGCGGGGATGACGCGGCGGGAAGAAATCAGCAGGCCGGCCAGCACCAGCTCCTTGACGGCGTTGGCATTGGCGCCGGGTGTATTAAACACGACGATGCCCTCTTCGGCGCAACGCTCAACCGGGATATTATTGGTGCCGGCGCCGGCGCGGGCGATGGCCAAAAGGCTCTCCGGAAATGTTACATCATGGAGCGCGGCGCTCCGCACAATGGCGCCGACGGGGGCATCCGCCTCCTCTGAGACCTCATATTTCGTTTTGTCAAAAACATCGAGGCCAGAGGCCGAAATTTTATTGAAAGTTTTAATCTGCATCATAACGGTTCACCGATTCTCCTGTTCGAATTTTTCCATAAAGGCGACGAGCGCTTCGACGCCCTCCATCGGCATGGCGTTGTAGATCGAGGCGCGCATGCCGCCGACCGAGCGGTGGCCTTTGAGGTTGACAAAGCCGGCCGCCTTGGCCTCGGCGACAAATTTCGCATCCAACTCCTGATCGCCCGTCACGAACGGGACGTTCATGAGCGAACGGTCTTCCTTGACGACGGTGCCGCGGAAGAGCTTGCTCTGGTCGAGGAAATCATAGAGAAGCGCGGCTTTTTTCTCGTTCCGCTTTTTCATCTCCTGCAGGCCGCCGATGGAATTTTTGATCCATTTGAGCACCAGGCCGGCGACATGGATGGTATAGCAGGGCGGAGTGTTGAACATCGATTCGTTCTCGGCATGGATTTTATAAGTGAACATAGTCGGGGTGATGGCCTGGGGTTCGCCGATCAGATCCTTGCGGATGATGACGATGGTCACGCCGGCCGGGGCGAGGTTCTTCTGCGCGCCGGCATAGAGCAGGCCAAATTTGCTGACGTCGAGCGGTTCGGAAAGGATGCAACTCGAAATATCGGCTACAAGCGGGACATCGCCCGTGTCAGGCAGAGTATGGTACTTTGTGCCGTAAATCGTGTTGTTGAGGCAAATGTGGAAATAATCCGCGTCCTTCGTAAAGGTGGAAGGATCGAGCTTGGGTATGTAGGAATAGGTCTTGTCGGCCGACGAGGCGACGACGTTGGCCTGGCCGTACCGCGCGGCCTCTTTGTAGGCCTTATTGGCCCACTGGCCTGTGATGACGAAATCGGCCTTGCCCGAACGGGTCATGAGGTTCAGCGGCACCATTGCAAACTGCGAGGAGGCGCCGCCCTGCAAAAAGAGGATTTCGTAATTTTCAGGAATCTCCATGAGCTCGCGAAGCAGATCGCGGGTCTCGTTGATGATGGCCTCATATTCCTTGGAACGGTGGCTCATCTCCATGACCGACTGGCCAGAAGAACCGTATTCGCACATCTCGGCGGCCGCGGTTTTTAGCACCTCGAGCGGAAGCATCGACGGCCCTGCGCTGAAATTATACACTCTTGCCATAATTCATCCTCCAAAAATTCGTCATGTTTTACGCAGGGGAAATATTCCTGCGTTATGGGCAATATTATACCGAAGAATGAAAAAGAAGTCAATAGGATTGTTATTTTTTTAACATATATTTTTTCATAATTTTGTACTTGCCTTTTTATTATGTTAAAAATTTAACAAAATAAAAAATACCCTGCCACTCGGCAAGGGCATTCGCCAGTAGCATATCCGCTCCGTCGTGCTTTTTGTTCCCGGCACGCCGGAGCGGAAGCCAATTCGAATATCAATTGAATCGGAAGGGCTTTGGCCAAAACACAAAACCCATCCAATGCTTTGCCCAGGCAACACGCAGGCCGCCCGCCATTTGCCTCTGATCTGCGCATTTGAACCGAAGGCAATGCCCTGCGCCTACAAGGCCGCGCGTTACCGAATATTGTTCGGCCGCGAAAAGCAGAAAAAGAGGAGGACCAGCACCGTGACCGCCACGAGATACGCGCACCCCGGCCAAAGAAGCGCCACGGTCCAGGGCGCGCTATTCAACGCCCGGTCGGTATAGAGCGCTACAGCCCGAAACGCCGTATGCGCAACGCCGGACACAGCCACTGCGGCCGCCAACCATCCAAAAATCTTGGCTTTTTGCATTGATTTTCTCCTTCCTCGCAATTTGTTTTTTCACCATGCATCCGAAACTCGAATCCACACAAGTGTGTCTTGCCGTTTCTCCCATCCGGCCGGTGCCCCGCAAAGGATGGCGGTATGTTCCATTCCGGTCGCATCTCGCCTTCCAGCCGGCATTGCAAAATTTTCGCCTTTCAGCCGCGTAGCGTCCGGCACGCCGGAATCTACCTGCCCAAACAGCCTCCGCCCTCCCCTTTTTGCCCGGTCCTATAAGCACAAGCAAACGAAGAATCAGGGCGCAGGCGCCCTTTGTGCCAGGGGTAAATTGCCACTTAAGGTCTAGTGCCTGAAGAGGATAAATCGCCACCGGCGTCAGGACTCGCTCAAGGTGATTTCCAGCCGGAACGGCAGAGGAGCCGCGAGCGCCGCGGCCATACCGGCGGCCTGCGAACCGGTGGAAAACGGCGAGAGGACGAGGGAGCCGTCGGTGACCTCGGCCGAGATGACGGGCCGAGCAAACAGGGCGTGATCCAGCCAGACATACGTTTCCTGCCCGACCAGGCGCCTTGTCGCCTCAGCCCAACGCGCCTTTGCCTCGTCGGTGAGGGTCAGGTTCAATTGGTACCGGCCGCCGTTTTCAACAAGCGACACCGCCTCAAGATCGGCTTCATCGAGAAGGACCGTTTGGCCGGCGTTGTCTTCCGTGACCGAAAAGGAGGCGGTTCGGTTCAACTGCGCCAGAAACTCGGCGGGCACTGCTTCGGACTCGGAGGCGGCGCGCACCGAATAACAAACCTTTTCGGCGTCGTAGGAGACCTCGGCCGACAGCCCTATGGCCTTACAACGCGCCTCCAGCGCCAGCCTCGCCTCCTCAAAATACTCCGGCAACAGGTCTTCTACCTCCACCCCCGCCGCCGGGACGAGGGTCGCCAGAGCCTTCGCTCCATCCGCTTCGTCAGAGGCGCCCGCGCAGGCCGATAGGCTCAAGGCCGCCGCCAACGCGCAACAGAGCACCCGAAACCGCATCCCACTGCGGCTAGCGGCCGTTGACATCCAATTCTCCATGCAGTCACTTCCCTCCCAAAAAATACGAATTTTTATAGTGAACTTCTCTTTCTGAAGTTACGCATGCAAAAGGCAGGCCTCCCATAAAAGGCATGGGCGTCCCTAAAGGCAGGGCGCACGTAAAGAATAGGAGCGTTATTTGAAAGCGGCCTGTAAAGGGCTGAATCTGCCTCTATATTTTGATTATAATCCGGACGCTGGTCGGCGTCAAGCATAGCATAGGCGGAAAATGCGCTGGCCAAAAACCGCCCACGTTTGCCGGGTCGGTTTTGCGCGGCGTTCCGATCATTCCTTCGGACGCTAATCCTCCCCAAAGCAAAGGGGCGCCGGGCATGCGCTTCTATACGCCGGCATCCAACCGCGCCGCACAAAAGAGCGGTCGCCGGCCTCCAAAAACCCCGCCACGGTTTGAGTCCGAATTCCTCGCCGGACGACCTGCACAGGCGCTTTTCAGTCAATTCATTTGACTGAAAGGCCTTTCTAAACATCCCGCAGGCGAAAACACTTGACAATCCAGCCGCCACTTGCTAAAATAGACAAGTCACGGAGGCATAGCTCAGCTGGTCAGAGTGCCTGCTTCACACGCAGGAGGTCGCAGGTTCGAGCCCCGCTGTCTCCACCAGGCATGGTCCTGGAGCCAAACGCGCTCCAGGGCCTTTTTTATTTTTTAAGGCTTTAAACTCCGCGTTTCAGCCTCATTTTATCCCAATAGTATTGAGGCTCAATGTAAAACCATAAAAACTGTGACCACATATCTGCCATAGACAGAAAAATGCCGCGCTTAAAGTGTTATATACTTTCAGCACGGTATTCTTTGTTTATGCGGCTCAATTTCCGAACTCTTTTTTCATTTGTTTAAAGCAGTATTTTTTACCGACGGGGATTTTGAATTCATCCCGTATATCGGTATACGTTCCTGCTATAAAAAATTTTTCAAAACTCCAAAAGGCACAACTGATTGAACCGGTAGCGGTAAGGACTCTCTTTTAAATATGTTTTATATGAGTGTTTACAAAAATATGTTTCCTGATTTATCTCCATTTAAAATTATATTTTTCGGATATGTTTTGAATAATCTCATCATTTCCTGATCCGTGTACATTAACCTGCGCTAAAGTTTTCTTTTGTGTGCCGCGTATAACAAAAAGCCACTGCGGAAAACCATCTGTATAAACAGCTTTTGTAGCTTTCCTTAAGGCCATTGCATGTAACCACAAATCGTCTGCACTCAAGGCGATTTTTTTTAATGTTTCCACATCAGTAACATCATGATGCAAACTTCCGACTGGATATAAAATCCCGCCGCTTCCCGTCGGACATAAATTGTAAGAAGGGGTCTTAATATCAACGGCTTCCTTTCTCCAGGTTTTATACGGCATTATTTGATCGCCTTTAAAACATTTTTCATGACCTCTGTTGCATATAATGCAATTATTATATTCCTTTGCTTTTGACAGCAGTTTTTGTAATGTGTATTTTGGATAAATCAAATCGTCATCTACAGTGACAAAAATATTATTAGGAAATTCTTTAAGGGTATAGAAATATTTTTTATGGCCTTTTAAATCTTCAGGGCAAAATCTTATTTCCAAGCCACGCTTTTCAAGACGGGTCAATTTTTTAGGCAAACAATCTTTACCGCGAAACTGATTTTCTGCAAGCCATAATATTATTTTTTTGGGCTTGACCGTTTGTTTCAAAAGAGTATATATGACGATGTGAACTGTATTAATTCTTTCAGGGAACGAAGTAAGTGATACAATAACATCACTTGAGTCATCTGTTCCGATTTTTTCATCAAAATCAAATGTCATTTTTAATCTGATTAGAATATTTGCCAATATACTGAAAAATTTATAAAGTTTAAGCTTTAATTTGCGATTTTTTGTATTTTCCACTATCTTATACATATATTCTAACATAGTCTGCCTCTTATCAAAAATTATTAAATTTTCTATTTAGGTTCTTAAACGGCTTATACATTAAGCACAAATATAAGAACAGCCAGATAAAACCTACTGCAATTGTAATTGGCCAGTACCACCTATCTGATAATATTTTGATCAATAGATGATATCCAGTTGAAAATACAAGTGCAAAAAGGATATTGACCCCCAGTATGATCAATAACTTTTTACATGGAATCAGTTGCAGGAGTTTTTTGTCGGTGATTTTTGCAGTAAAATATAGCTTTAAAACCACGCCTACAAATTCACTGATTAGTGTGGCTATTGCAATACCGTTAATACCAAGCAACCATAAAAGCAGGAAATTCAAAATCAAATTACACAAAAGCGTTAAAACCGATACATTTAACAATTTTTTTGTATTTTTTGTGGAATTAAGCATTATTCCCCAAGACGTGATTTTTACCAAAGAGGTAATGGAATAAATCTTGAAAATATTAGCTCCCACAAGGTATTTTTCAGAATAAAGTATCGTAATGATAGGTTCGGCAAAAACGAACAAAACCGCTACCGCAAAACAAATTATTATTGCCGACATACGTATAGAAATGCCCCATAAATCCAATGCATCGTCTTGTTTTTTATTGTTGACTAAAAGTACCATTTTGGGCAGTACTACAGTTAATATCGAAACCGTCAACATATTAAGAGGCAGTTCTTTTGCAGCATTTGTATATACGGCCAGCGTTTCCGTATCAAAAGCACCTGAAACAATTATTTTGTCCAGTTCAATGTTTAATGTGGAAATAATTGAAGCTATACCCAACGGTATACAATATGCAAGCACCTCTTTTATTAAACTAATATTAAATTTAATTTGAAACCCGCCTGAAATGCGGAAAATAAGGTAGTATAATACCAGTACATAAATAACTTGCAACCCTATATAAATAATCATGTACAGATAAAAAGAACCTTTTGTTGCACTAAAAATCCCGGCTGTAATCATCAAAAGTACGCCGTAGCTCATCCTGTAAAATATCAAATGATTGATTTTACCGTATGAAACAAAAAAATTATCAGACGAGCTGTTGAATAAGGTTATCCACGGCAACAGAATCACCGCAAACCAATAATAATATAAATCTGAATTTTTAAAAAATCCGACAATAAAAGGTAATAAAATTCCCAGCAATAAAGCTGTAATGACGCCTAACAATGTGCCGCCGGTGAAATAAACCGAAAGAAAATCCCTTTTTTTCGCGTCATCCTGTGTTCTGTTCAAAAAATAATTAATTCCAGAGGGCAGTCCTATTGCTATGATACTTGTTGCTACGGTATTAACAATATTTATCTGAGAGAATGTGCCATATTCCTCAAGGGAACGAAACCGTGACAACAGCATGACAATTAACATATTGATTCCGACAGTCACTATTTTACTGACAGTCAACCAAAATGCACTTTTAGACAAAGAACTCATATTCCCTCCGAAAGCGATCAATCAGTAGTGTGCGTAATTTCATAGCTCAAAAATTCTTCAAAAGAAGAAAATATCGGAACTGTTGCAAAAAAATTATTTTTTACATTTGGAGCGTCCTTTACTCCATTAAAAATGATATTCTTAATATATTTTTCGTACATTTCTTCTGTTCTTTCCAGAAATAAAAAGCCGAACATTCCCATTTCTTCGATTGTGGGATTTCTTCCTTTAATCTTTCTTATATGTTCTCTGCGATAGACTGCGTCACTTAACCGTGTCTCTTTTCTTTTTTCATATAATTCCTCAAGAGTGCAAACCATTTTTGCAGGAACTCCTGCCCATACGGTATTTGACGGTATTTTGCCTTTAACTACCGCGCGGGCGCCTATTATCACATTGTCGCCGATTGTGGTGCCTTTTAAGATACAGGCTTGAAATCCTATGAAACAATTATTGCCTATCGAGATTTCTCCTCCTGGATCGGGAAGCATATCATCAAATGCGTCAAGAAAGGTATACCATGAATAATCGTGAGCAATGATTGCAACGGAAGACAAGCAACAATTACTGCCTATCGTTATATAGTCCATTCTTCCTCGATCGATAAAGCTTTTGCTGGGATTTATAAAAATAGTATTTTCTCCTATTTTTGCCCCATTCGCTCTTAAATAGGCAATAAGGTGTTCATTATCAAATGTATTAGGATAAAACAATGCTTTCGGATGCTTTAACAATGTTCCGATTCCCGGATTTTTTAATATTTCGAATAATTTTTTCAACATACAATATCTCCAGAATAAATATTAAAATTTCAATAAAGACACGAATGAAGCAAAGCCGTTCCGCTTGAAAGCGCAACAGCATACCCGTAGCCGGTTTTCTCACATAAAAGCTGTTCCACCGTATCAATATTAAGACCAACTGTACTCGTCCAGTTGGTCCTATAAGCCTGATTAATAAATTCTATTTCATCTCCGTGCATGGTAGGTGAACTGAGCCAGATTTTATCTGCAAACGGTGCATGAGGATTACCGTTTTTAAACATTTTCAAATCTTC